>NZ_FNQE01000008.1 GCF_900107485.1 Proteiniborus ethanoligenes | reverse complement strand
GAATCCTATAGTACGCAATATCAATTCTATTACTAATTTAAATACTTTAGGTCATATTACACTTTTATCCTTGGCTCTTGCGGCTATTGCTGATAATCAAAAGGATAAAATTAGGTCCTTAACTAAGTTTAAAAAAGCTTCATAGTAATTTCAGAGCCTACTCTTTTGGTTTTTAGAATTCAGAAATACCAACCTTAGCTTTGCTATGCACTTTTTGTTTTATTTTCTTTTAAAATTTCCATTTTCAAGACAAAACCTATTATTTTATGTCTGTTCCAGATGAGTATATATTTGATATTTAATTTTAAAGTTTCTCTAGTCAAATTTTATTAATTATGCTCATCTCTAAATATATAGATAACTGTCTATATATAGTATATTCTTAGACATAGATAAGTGTCAATATGTTTATTTATTTTTTTATATATCTTTATCGATTATCTATTCATGGGTTTATTATCTCTTTGTAAAAAATAATAAAGATTATCTACACTTCAAACAAAATCTAGTATAATAGGAGTAAAGAATATATGATAGGTGGATTGAACATATGAGAACAATGAAAAACAAAGGATTTGTTGTTTTATGGGCAGCTGTGGGAATTAACTTTTTAACAGGTATGCTCTATACATGGAGCGTTATAAGTAAGGCCTTAATTAATGTCCTAGGCTGGACTAGTAAAGAAGCCTCTCTTCCTTACACTATATCTACTATTTTCTTTGTAATATCCATGGTCATATTTGGAAAGGTACAGGATAAAAAAGGACCTAGAGTAACTAGTACAATAGGCTCTATTTTAGTAGGATCAGGATTTATATTGTCAGGCTTTACTCACAGTCCCATAGTTATGCTTTTTACTATTGGTATCATAGCTGGCTCAGGTATTGGAATAATAACTGTATCTACAACACCTCCGACGGTAAAATGGTTTTCTCCTGAAGAAAAAGGAAGAATTACTGGAACAGTTGTGGCTGGCGTTGGTCTTTCCTCAGTTTTTTACTCACCACTAGCTAACTATCTTCTCACAAAAGTGGGTATTAATAAAACATTTATTATTATTGGTTCTTTAGTATTAGTAATTACAACAATTTTATCTCAACTATTAGCAAATCCACCAGAGGATTATGTGGTTGAATCTAACAGTTCTAAAAAATTAGTAAAAATACAAAAGGTCAAGGATTTTACAGGTAAGGAAATGTTAAGGACCCCTTATTTTTACAAGCTATGGATTATGTTTTCTTTTTCTTCATCTGCTGGACTTATGATTATAGGCCATATTTCCACAATATCTAAAACTCAAGTTAATTGGGAGGGTGGATTTATTCTAGTCATGTTTTTAGCTATTTTCAATACACTAGGCAGATTTTTGGGTGGAATATTCTCTGATAAAATCGGCAGAAATAATTTAATGAGAATAATGTTTATGCTTCAAGGACTCAATATGGGTTTGTTCCCTTTTTATAAAAGTATAACTCTTTTATTTGTAGGTGCCTCTATAGCAGGCTTATGTTATGGTGCTGGATTTTCTGTTTTCCCTTCTGCAATATCTGATACATATGGCACTAAATATTTTGGTATCAATTACGGCTTAATCTTTACAGCATGGGGAATTGGAGGGATAATAGGTCCAATGACAGGGGCTACCATATATGATTTTACAAATAATTATAATATGGCTTATTTAGTAGCAATGGTGCTATTAATAATATCTTCTGCTATAGCTTTTACTATTAAAGCTAATGAATTAGGTTCTAAAGCAATAGAGGAAGCTTAGGTGCTTTAAAACCTTGTAGAAAGAAACATCTATGATTATTTTATAATCATAGATGTTTTTTTAAAAAATCTAATACTTGCTCAAACACTTTTAAGGTTGTTGGATTTTTCATGTCATTATCGAATAAATGACCTTCTTTCTCCAGCTTTATGAATTCCGTATCTACTCCATGCTCTTCGAGCCTTTTTGCCATTTTTAGTGACTCTTCATATGGTACGTCTGTATCTTTAGCTCCATGAATCAAGAGTGTAGGAGGGAAATCTGAATTTACATTGTGTATTGGACAAAAAGGCATTATATTTTCCTTCTGGAACAGAGTATGGTATCCGCTTACCTCCCTTGTCCATATTCCTTTTTGTCTTAAATATAGATAATATAAAAATCTATCTCTTCCTCCTTCTGTTGCAGCTTTGTCTCCAATAACATTGTAAGCTTCTTCCTTTGTCACTAAGGGCATATTGCAATAATACTGACTAGGCTTTCCATACCAATCAGCAAGTATATCTCCATATCCATAAAAGGATATTATTGCATTAGGTTTGTCCTCATAGGTCCCCAAAAGCAAACCAAGATAGGCACCTGCAGAGTGTCCTACTATTGCAATTCTTTTAGGGTCTATCCCTAAAACCTTTTCTCCTTTTTCCTTAGCCCAGCTTAAAGCATCTTTAATATCTTCAAATATATCTTTTAGTTTTGTTTCAGGTGCCAATCTATAATCTATAGAAGCAACCGAATATCCTGCCTTATTGTATAATCTAATCTGTTCAGAAATAATATCCTTTCTTGAGCCAAATATTAATGCTCCACCGTGAATGTATATTATTAGAGGTGAGTTTCTAATATTGGAGCTATAATAATCTAAGCAAATAGAACAATCATCAGTTTTTTTGTAAATATATGTTTCTGTAGATTTTAGCATTTATTTACCTCCAAAATATTTCTAAGTCTATTAAGCTAATATTATATAAATATTTCTTTAATATTATATAAATTATCCCTCTTTATATAGGTTATTATAGTCATATTATCATTAATGACTTTTTTCTCTTGGCTTTGAACATATCCCATTTTCTCGTAAATATAACAGTTTCGCTTTTCAGATTGTATGGTTTCAAGCTCCCAGGATTCCGCTTGGGGATACATGCTTTCTAAACGTTTCATTACCTCTTGACAAATGCCTTTGCCTTCATATTCTTGGAATATGTTTATTATATGAAACTTCATTATGCCTAGTGCTTTTTCATAGACAAACACACTACCTACTAAAGTATTTTGAAAGAGAATCTTGTAATAATCTCCTATATCAAACCTTCTTAAAAATCTTTCCTTGCTTTGAGTTACAGGACTTGTGTCATAATCCTGATATTTTTCGTATAAGGGCATAAATATCTCTCTTTGTAAATCTAATAGGGTTTCTGCCTCATCAATTGTTGCTTTTTTTAGTACTAATCCAGAGTTTAGTAATTCATATAGTCTATCAAAATAACTATATTGTATAAATTCGCCTTCAAATGCCATTTGCTTCATTTCTTCGTAGCTAACCCATTTTACATCTGCAACCTCTTCGTATTGAAGCTTTAATTCCTTAATATCTGCATTTTGTCTAATGAGCCAAACATCATCAAATCCACGGTGAAATTTAATAGTAAATAGAAACTCTGACTTATCCATATCTAAATCTAGGCCTATTTCCTCTTTTGCTTCTCTAACTGCTGCTTCTTCACTACTCTCGCCTAATAAGGCAGAACCTGCAGCTGCGCAATCCCACATATTTGCCCAGCCTTTTTTCCAAGGCTGTCTCTTCTGTATTAGAAACTCTCCATCATCATTAACTATCCAAACATGTACAACAATATGATAATCTCCTTCTCTCATTGGATTAGATCTATCATGTGTCCTATTAGTTTTATGCCTGTATTTATTATAAATATCCCATAGCTCCATAAGGCCTTCCTCCAAGATTTTATTCTGCCTTGTCATAATATCAATTTGTAACACTCTCAAGATGTACTTTTTCATAAATTATATCATATTTAATTTGGCTAGGAAACTTGTCCGCTTTACAAGAAGCATGTTTTCTTTTATTGAGAAAATCATCTGTCCTAGATATTTTAAGCACTTTGTTTCTTTTTCTTTAATAATCCTAGAATTATTAATAGTAAAGGCAGTAACAATCCAAAAGTCATTACAATAGATATCCATGTTAAGGAATCCCATTCGTATTGATAGGCTGTATCAGGAAAGGCTATCAAGGATAAACCTAGCACAAATATTCCTAAGGGGGTAACTATATACTTATAATCTTTAAGATTAAATACATTGTATATGCCTATCAAGGCTGCATTCATATATAGGGATGTTCTGTAGAAAATTGATATCATCCACATTATAGCTATTATTGGCTCCATTCTTTGAAAGAAATTTAATACATTGACTTTTTTTGCTAAGAGATAGGTGGGAAACTCAGATTGCGCAGTTATTTTATGACCTAATACAAGTATACAAAACAGGGTAGTTATGAACATAACAGCCCCACCCATTATATAGCCCGTAATGAAGCTTTTCCTATAATTAGTTGCAGGCTCTACCCAATCAGAGGGAATCATTAATAGTATAATCAAAGGAAGACAAAGAATAGATATTTGAACTACTGCTGCACTTAAAATAGGTTTGAGACCATATTCAAAAATAGGCTGTAAATTTTCAAGCTTGGATTGAGGAGCTATCAATATAGTTACTAATATAAATAAAAAAATAATAGTAGGAAATAGAAACTGAGCAGAACGTGAAATAGTCTCTAATCCAAGTCTTGCTCCATAAATAACCACAACCGTATATATAATATGTATAGCATAAATAGGTACTTCTGTTAATACTTGAACCTTCAGAAAGTTACCTAAATACCAGATTGTTTGTGATGCTGTAATAATAAATATAATAACTAAAAAAATATTAACAGCAGTCCCTAGCCATTTACCAAATATATACAGGATTGTTTCAAAAAAGTTTTTTTGTGGATATAGCTTAGCTATAGATGTGTATAGTAATATAATTAGGACGCCCACTCCTATGCCTATTAGCGGCACCATCCATGAGTCTTGTTTTGCTCTATTAGCTACAACTCCTGGTGTTACTAAAATAGTTGTGCCTATTGTAAAAACGGCTACAATAATAGAAAATTGCTTGCTGCTTATTCTAAACCTTTCCATAAAAACATTACCTGCTTTCTCATATTACTAAAGTATTTTTGATATTAATCTATTTAAAGGATTAAACATACTTTCAAGTATGCTTGCAGTACTTGGAACCTTAATATCTAAGCTTATAAGCGAAACTAATATAATACCTGCAATGAGAAAAACCACATATAGCTTTAGCTCCTTTTTCAGGTTTTTCTTTCTCATGCTTGGTACTTCTATTGCTAAGATTATAATTCCTATAATAATGAATAATAATATTTTAAGCATATCCTACTCCATTTCTCTCTCTTCTAGTACCATAGTGGTTGTTCCTGTTTGCTTAATTTCAACATCTACAGTTATGTTTACAGTTATATTTTTAAACCTATTACTCCAATCTTCTTTTAGATCATTCCATATCTTGGGATGTTTTCTGTATATTGCCTCTCCAAACCCAAAAATATCAGTATTAAGCTCTTCTTGAGCTTTTTTTATAACTGCTCTGCATTCTCTTTGGATATTATCCTCTGCCATTTTTTCTATTTTGTTTATATTGTCCTCCTTGGTTAAATCCATATCAATCTGGATCTCCCCTATACTGGCTTTTGCTTTAATATCTACATTTATTATTGGCATACCCTCATATAACTCTACTTTTATCTTAGATTTTGCTTCCTTTATCTCTAAGGCTATATTTCCTTTCTCAAATTCCTCTAATGTTTCAATTGTGCTTTCAATGTTGCTAGTAATATATGAGTATCCCTTACATTCATCGTTTTCAAGCCAACCAACAAGCTTATCTTTTTTAAATGCCGCTAAGTATTGTAGCCTCAAAAGATCAGGTGGTGATACTTTATCTAGGGTTCTAACATCTTTTCCTTTTTCATCTTCACCTGTTTCTACAATTCCAGCTAGGACAAGACTTTGCCCTTTAAAGCTTAATATTCTAATAAGCTCATCAAGCTGAACTTCTTTAGTATGCCCCCAAACCTTTTTAGACACCTCTATCGAATCATGTATAAAGTTTGCAGGTATATTTTCTATAGGAGTTAAAGTATCTAATATATTATATGCAGTACTATTCTTAGCAACTAAAATATAAAAGTCCGTACGAAGTTCATGGTCTCTTGAAATAAAATCTATTATATTTTTAATACCACTTCTAGCTATTTCCTCTCCAAGAACTAGGACCTGAACATGAGACAAATATAGTTTTCTAGTTGCTTCCCTAGACATAGTTCGGATACCCTCAAAGATAGTTGGTGCTGTAACTGTACGAACAACTACAGGTGATTTTCCTTGGGAGTATTTTTGAGAGATTTCGCTTGGAATAATAATCTGTGCAGTTATCCTGTATTGACTATCCGCCTTATCTATTCCAATTGCAGTTATTATTGCTAGTCTGTTTATTTCGTTACTGCTTTGGCAGCCGCTTAGGCTCATGTTTAGTATAATAATTAATAAAAGAAAAACAATTCTTCTGCTCATAGTATTTCCCCTAAAGATTATTTTTTATTTCTAGGCTTATGAGGAGCATCCTCACCTTGTCTCACTAGGTTTTCCTTACTAATACTTTTAGGTCTAAGCTTCGTCTTACATATTAAGGCTCTAAATATGCTGTCCTTCATCTCATATCCAACAAAGGGGGATATAGGTGATGTATATGGTACACCAAAGGATCTTAGGCTGCATAAATGTAGCGTTAAAACTATTAACCCCATGACTATGCCATAAAGTCCAAAGGTAACAGATAGTATAATGAAAGCAAATCTCAATAATCTGGCTGATAAAGCCATTTTGTTATCAGGTGTGGCAAAGCTGCTTATAGCTGTAAGAGAAACTGTAATCACCACAAAAGCAGATATAATCCCTGCTTCTACAGCAGCTTGGCCAATAACTAATACACCTACTATGGATATGGTAGAACCAACAGTTCTAGGCATTCGTGTACTAGATTCTCTTATAATCTCAAAAGCGATTTCCATTATAAATATTTCTATGAATACAGGAAAAGGGATGCCCTCTCTTTGTGCTGCTATACTTATAAGCAGTGGAGTAGGGAGCATTTCTTGATGAAATGTAGTCATAGCAATATATAAGGCTGGAGTAAGCATGGTTAAAAGATATGCTAAATATCTTAGCATACGAATAAAAGAACTTGTGATGAAATAGTCATAATAATCCTCACTTGCCTGAAAAAATTGGATCAATACAGAAGGAGCTGTTAGTATAAAGGGAGAGCCATCAACGGCTATGGCTACCCTACCTTCGAGCAAATCAGCAACTAAGGTATCAGGTCTTTCTGTACTAAATATTGTGGGGAATGGTGTGTAAGGTTCATCCTGTATCAGCTCCTCTATATAGCCACTATCTAATATACCGTCTATATCTATTCTCCCTAAGCGAACACGTGCCTCTTCAACTATTTTTTCATCTGCAATCCCTTTTATATATACCAATCTAACATCTGTTTTTGTAATCCTTCCTATTAAGTATTTTTCTATCCTTAAGTTTTTATCCTTAACCCTTTTACGAATAAGAGACAGATTTACTCCTATATCCTCTACAAAGCCTTCCTTTGGACCACGAATAACCGGTTGAGATGTTGGCATTTCAACCTTCCTGCCTTCACTATGGCTAGTATTAATTGATATTGACTTTTCATAGCCTTCAAGCATTATAATTGTACTTCCTAATAAAATGTCTAGTATAATTTTTTCAAGGCTAAAGACTTCCTTTACTTCTCCAGCAGATAAAGGAAAAGACATTAAGTATTCTAGCAGGTTCTTTTTCATGAAGGTAGACCTATCCACATCTACTATATTATTACTAATTTCAAGCATGAAATCTTGAACAAACCTTTTATCCACTAGCCCATTTATATAAATCATAGCTGCCCTTGAATCAGAGTTTATACCTAAGTTAAATTGTCTAATAGTCAAATCACTGCTATTTCCCATCTCTTCTTTAATATATTTGATATTATTCTCAAGATTTTTACTTATGATTATACTGTTATTATTATTTTGTTTTTCTGTCATTGCTATGACCTCTTTTATATTATTTGAAAACCAGCTGTTTATTCTATTTTAGTTTTTTCATAATTAGATTTTATATTCAAAAACATAAATAACCCTACTATAAAAACCTATAGTAGGGTTATTTTTTCATTTATATCTATTTAATTAACCTTTCAAACAAGGTGTGCTAACAGGAACCTTACGATAATGTGTTGCTTGCTCAAACCCATATGCAATTTCTATTAGCTTTCCTTCATCCCATTCTCTGCCTAAAATTTCTAGTCCTACAGGAACTCCAATAGGTGCTTCTTCTGTTGGAGTTGTAAATCCAGCAGGTACTACACAAGAAGGGAATCCTGTTGCTGAGCCTAGTACACCATTTCTCTCTGCTTGTGGCTCTCCAACCTTTACTACAGGTCGTTTTTGATGAGGAAATGCTATTGCATCTAAATCGTATTCTGCCATAATCCTCATTACGAGGTCTCTAAGCTCCATTCTCTTTATAAGACGTTGATTGTATTCAGGAGTATTTATATCTAAAGTTTGGGCAAACTTAATGTTTTCCTCTATTCCTTTATGATATTTACCTGATTCTATAACATCCTCAAGAGAATTAACCTTTGCACGTGCTCCTAGATCCTTTAGGTATACATTTAGATGTGATTTTAAATCGTAAAGATGTACACTTACCTCTTTAACCAAGCTATCTGCATCTATGTTTTCTTCAATTGGCACTAAGGTTGCCCCATTTTTCTTCATTTCTTCTAATCCATTATTAACAACCTTGTTAACTTCCTCGTGTATATGACTTTTACCAAAGAAGCTTTTTAATACCCCTATCCTTTTGCCTTTTAAGCCATCTTTGTTTAAAAAAGCTGTATAGGTTTCTGGTTTATGTCCAATGGACCAAGCTGTTTGAGGATCTGCAGGGTCATATCCTGCTATTGCATCTAATACCTTAGCAGTATCTTCTACTGTACGCATAATAGGTCCAGAAGTATCTTGAGTCATTGAATAAGGTACTATTCCATCTCTACTAACTAGCCCTACAGTTGGTCTAAGTCCTACTAAGCTACAAGCTGATGCAGGAGAACGTATTGAGTTAATAGTGTCTGATCCTATACCTATAAGGCCAAAGTTTGCAGCCACTGCAGCACCTGTCCCGCCGCTAGAGCCTCCTGGTGTTCTAGTTAAATCATATGGATTTAAGGTTTGACCTAAAATAGAGCTAACTGTTTCTCCCCATACTGCAAACTCATGTAGATTTACCTTTGCAATAATAAGAGCTCCCGCTTCTTTTAATTTTTTAGTAATGAAAGCATCGTCCTCTGGAGTTACACCTTCTAAGCTAAGTGAGCCTGCTGTAGTTGGCATGTCTCCTGTATCTACATTATCCTTTAGTAATACTGGTATCCCATGAAGTGGCCCTATAAATCCTGACTCCTTAAACTTTTTATCTAGCTCATCTGCAATTTCTAGCACCTTCGGGTTTATCATAATTACTGAATTGAGAGCAGGTCCTTTTTGGTCATATGCCTCTATTCTTTCTAAATACATCTCTACCAATTGACGGCAAGTCAGCTCTCCTCTTTTCATTGCATCATGAACTGATGAAATAGTAGCTTCCTCCAAAATAAAGCCTTTTTTTTCTGTACTCATAACGTCACCTACCTAAATATATTTTTGAATCTATGTTAACAAAAAACGTTTACACCTGTCCTTACATTTATTATATATTTATTTCTCTTATATAATCAATGTTATTTGGGTACAAAAAAGGTAGAGGATACTTATAAGGTTTCCATAATAGAATAAAAATCCTATCCCCTAATTTTATTCTATGATAAGATGTTTATAATAAAATCAATTTAATTGGATGGTGAAAAAAGTGTTTAAGAATATCTATAAAAAACTATCACAGGAACTAGAATTAGGTAATGAAGTAGCTATGCTAACTTTCTTGAAGCCCACTAGTGATAAGAAGGGAGCTATTACAGATAAATATGTTTTAGTTAAAGATAACTTAGAAAATGATTCCTTCTTTAAGGAGAAGGATAAGGTTCTTAAGCAGAATATATTGAATGCATTTGAAACTGGCTATCTTCAGATTATTAATACTGAGGATGAAAATATTTTAATCGAGCCCTACTTTCCTAATCCAAGATTAGTTATTTTTGGTGGAGGCCATATTGCTAAGCCTCTAGTGGAATTTGGTGCTAAGGTAGGATTTTCTGTAGCGGTTGTAGATGATAGACTTTCTTTTGCAAATCCAGGCCGTTTTCCCCATGCAGACGAGGTTATATGTGAAAGCTTTGAAAAATCCTTCTCTAGGCTTAATATTAGAAAATCTGATTTTGTTGTAATTGTTACAAGAGGCCATAGGCATGACGGAGTCTGCTTACGTCATTCGCTAGGCCATAATCCTGCATATATAGGCATGATTGGCTCAAGGCGTAGAGTCAAAGGTGTAAAGGATGAGCTTTTAAAAGAGGGCTATTCTCAAGAAAAGCTTGATAAAGTTTATTCTCCTATTGGAGTAGATATTAATGCGGTTACTCCTGAAGAAATCGCCATTTCCATAATAGCCGAGGTTATAAGCGTTAGAAGAGCTAGAAAAAATGCTTTTATCGACGGAAATATTATTAAGTTTAATTGGCCTGAGTTCGATGGTTCTGTAATAGATGAAATGAGTAAAGAATCAGATATTCCTAGAGCTCTTATAACTATAATATCCTCCAAAGGCTCTGTGCCTAGAAAAGCAGGAGCAAAAATGATAGTTTGGCTGGATGGTAAGACTATAGGAAGTATAGGTGGAGGATGCAGTGAGGCTGATATAATAACTTTGTCTAGAAATATTATTCAAAACAAAGGGTACGCTATTGAGCATATTGACATGACAGGAGATGTGGCTGAAGATGAAGGTATGGTATGTGGTGGAATAATGGACGTACTAATAGAAGCTTTTTAAGGATATTTAATCACTATAATTAAGGGGTAAGGGTTTGGCAAACTTGTCTATACACAGCAGTCCTAGATATGTGAAGATTACTGTAGATATTGTCCATAGAATATACAAGGGAGAATTGAAGGAAGGCTTAAAGCTAAGAGATGAAAAAGCTAAAATAGAAAAGGTGTTGACCGAAAAAATTATTTAACTAAATTTGAGTTCAGGCTTTGAGGCCTGAACTCTTTATTTTTCATAAATTTGTACAAGCCCATCTTTCTTTAACTTTTCTAGCCATATCATTTTCATTAGCTCTAGTTCTTTTGTACAATCTATTTTTTCTTCTTTTTCATCATATTTCAATTCTTCTAGTACATCAAAAGAAAACACTTCTTCACCATATTCATTCCAGTCCTGTTGTAACTCCTTTGTTTTATGCATGCCCATCTTCAACTGAAATCTATGACGATTTATTATGCTTTTTAGGTCCTTGCTTACATCTATAAATATTTTTCCGCTTAAATTGTTCTTTATTATAATTGCTCCCATAGGAGGTTTCATTTCTTTATATTCCAGCTTCAATTCTTTTTTTGTTTTCATCAATATTATTCCTCTTCTTTTTTAGCTTTTCGTTCCCTGCTTCTTTGGACATTGGCACAATTTCTACATGATGTGCTACAATATTTTGCCCTGGGGTTATTAGATATGAATACATTATTGCAGTGTTGGCATCTACTAACTAATGCAGTTTCATCAGTCACTGCAAATGCATATATTGTTTCAATAGTTGTTTTAAGTGAATCAAACTGCCAAGCAATCATAGTTTTATCTAATTGATTAATTGTAAATCCTATTTTTTCTGCATGAAAGCTTCCTGCCATAATAGTAACATTTTCAGAATAAAAACGTGAGAATACAATATCTAAAACTAAAGGACATTTGCCAAAAAATTTAAATATATTAAAAAATAAATGGAGAGCAAATTGCTCTCTATTTACTCTTCTATATTTTATTCAAATATAACAATAGACTCTGGTCGTTTTATCCTTAAAATAATAGTTTCTAACATTCTAAATACATGATTAAGCTTTTCAGGTCCAATATATGCTGTTACTAAATCTTGACCTATTACAATATCCATGTTTTCCATTCCTTTTTGCAATAAAACTGCTTTATTATAGCCTAATACTGGTGTTTGATATATTTTGCCATCTATTAATTCTCTTATTCTTTCAATCTCTATTTTTCCTGTTCCTGGTTGAACTTTTTGGAGTTGAACATATAAATCAGGACTTACCACAAGAACATATGGACCATAAAAATCTTTTCTAACTAGTTTTTCTAGTCCTTTTGCAATATCTATAAACGCGTTTTCCCCTTCATTCCAATTATCTTTCTTGAAAATTTGCCTTCCATCTACATTCATTAAACCTTTATATCCCCAATCTTCGTCTCCAAAAAATATAATATGGTCTTCCTTGTGAGCACATGCTGCAGCAGTAATAGCAACAGGTGCAAGATCTAAGGGTAAACCTGTTTTTTTGCTGTTTTCTAAGTCTCTCCATGATATGAAAAAATCCTTGAATACCATAGGTATTTCAACATATTTCCGGTTTTTGACTGCTACTAATTCTATTTCCTCTTCTCCATTAGAACTTATTGTAGCATCCTTATTAGCATTTATTAAATCTATATTTATATTCTGCACTCCTGGACCTAATGGCCCATAAATTGGAATAAATTTTCTGCCTATTAATTGTTCCTTTGCTTTCCTAATTACAACTTCATCTATTTTTTCCCACAATTCTTCTCCAAATGGAGCGTCTTCCCTAAGCAAATATTCCATTCATCTTCCCTCCTATTCTTCTAAAAGACTTCCTACGGTTTTAATTCCTAATTGTGTGATATTGTTTGTTTTCTCTACAATACCTAAGTCCATAAGCATTTCTCTAACCTCTTCTTCTCCTTCCGCAAAAAGCTCTCCTTCACGTGGGTCTAGTATTCTAAGTAATGTCATTAATTCTCCTACATGTGCTTTTTCCTCGTCTCTAATGTCTGCAAGAATTTTCTTTGCTATTGGATTATCAGTTGCTTGGATATGAGCATCATAAATATATATTGCCTCTAATTCTCCAGCTATATCTAGGCGTATTGCCTGAATTAATTCTTCCTGTGTTACTTTTCTGTCCACGTTAGCACTAAATGGATTACCAAAGCTAGGCATAAAATTACACTCCTTTGTTATTTATTAATTTTATTATTGCCCTATGACTAATTATGTAATCATAGTATTACAATATATATGATTGCATATAAATTTTAATTCTAGTAATTACCTTGAAAGTTTATTTGTGTTTTTTATCCTAACATATGGGTAAGATATTTTAGTTGGTTATTAACTTTTTTATTTAGATTTCTAATAATATAAAGCTGGTGATAAAAATGGATAAGTACTATATAAATGCTATAAAAGAACTAAACAATTGGAAAAAGAAAATGCAGAAAAAACCTTCTATAATAAATAAGACTTCAAAGGGCATACAAAATAGGATAAATAATACTTTACCTGACAAATATCATGAGGTTCTTACTTTTGCTATAAAAAATATGATTAAAATTGTATTATCAGGCTCACAGTTCATGACTAAAAATCCTTATCCATCTATGCCTCTTGAAGAAAGAGAAGGTTTAGTTAAAGAAAAAATAAGCTTTTATAAAAAAACTGCTATGCTTGAAGGTGCTAGTACAGGAGCAGGCGGAATATTAATGGGACTTGCTGATTTTCCTCTACTGCTCAGCATAAAATTTAAGTTTCTGTATGATGTTGCAGCTATTTATGGCTTTGATACTAGAGATTATAAGGAAAGATTGTACATACTAAAAATATTTCAGCTTGCTTTTTCTAGTCAAGCAGTGGTTAATAAAGTATTTCATGAAATAGAAAACTGGGAAGAGTATTCTAAAGCCCTTCCCAGTGATATAAATCTATTTAATTGGAGAGAATTTCAGCAGGAATACAGGGATTATATAGACATTGCCAAACTCATGCAGATAATCCCTGGTATAGGTGCAGTTGTAGGCGCCTATACTAACTCTAAGCTTTTAAACAAGCTTGGGATCACCGCTATGAATGCTTATAGGATGAGAGTAATCTAAATACACTTAATCCCTTTGTCTCAGGATTTCTTTTTAATGAGAATATAAATAGGGTGGTTAACACAACGCCCTTAAACATACTAGATATACTTATTGCCCACCATACTCCGTTTAGGCCTAAGCTAGTTGATGAAAGTATTAGTGCTGCTGGTATCCTAAGTCCATTGAATAATATGCCTACAATTGATGGAGGAACTGTTTTGCCTAGCCCATTAAAGGCGCCTGCTGTAGTTATTTCAATACACATAAATAGCTGAGAAAGACCTAGTATTTTAAGATATACTATTCCATATCTTATAGACTCTTCCTCTGGAATAAAAATAGAGAATACGGGTCTTGCTCCAAAGACTAAAAGGCTTGTTGCAAATATTCCTATTACAGATACAATAGCTAATCCAACAAAATATCCCTTAAATACTCTATCCCATTTTTTAGCTCCATAGTTTTGTCCCACAAAGGCACTCATGGCCGTTTGAAAACCTCCTGCCGTCATCCAGGATATGGCTTCTATCTGGGAGCCTACCTTTTGTACTGCTATGGGTATAGGCCCCCACTGGGCTATGATTCTTGCTATAAACATGGCAAAAATGGTAAATAGTCCACTTTGTAGTGCTACTGGTAAGCCTAGCTTTACTATCTTTCTTATATGGTCCCTATCAGGTCCTTTTAAAAGATTGAGCTCTGAAAAAAGCTCATGTCTTTGTTTTGCTATGGTAATAAATATAATCGTTACAGTTATTTGGGCTATTATTGTTGCTATTGCTGCACCTATGACTTCAAGCCTTGGAAATGGACCTATTCCTAAAATTAATAGTGGGTCTAAAATCATATTTATTATAAGTCCTATTGTATTTATGATAAAAGGTGTCTTGCTATCTCCATATCCATTAAATATTGCTGAAAAAACTGGATTTATAAAATAAAATACTAATCCAATAGATATAATAACTAAATAATTTATTGCATTATTGATTATATCTTCTTCCCCTAAATTAAAAAATTCTATTAAGGATTTTCTAAAGATAATAAGTACAAACGCATAAAATAAAGCAAGACAAATAATCATTTGAATACTATGCTTTATATATACCTTTGCTTCCTTCATATCCTGTCTTCCTACTGATTGTGCTACTCCTACTTCTGCACCTATTTTAGGAATCAGTATAAATGCCATGGCAAGCCAGGTGAAAAAGCCTGCTGTTCCTACTGCTGCCACAGCTCTAGGCCCAACTCTTCCAACCCAAATCATATCTGTCATATTATATGCCATCTGAACAAAGGATGTGCCCATGATTGGAATGGCAAGTCTAAAAAGCGCTTTAAATATACTGCCTTTTGTTAAGTTGTTCGTGTAAATCATCTATGTCCCCCTTAAACTTCTAAATATATACTTTCTATTAAGCCCTTTAAGACTATTCTATAATTTCATCAAGTTCTATTTTAACAGGTTTGTCTAAAGATATGGTATTGTAAGACACAATGGAATCATAAACAAATATCTCTACACCATTTTCATGTGCTAGCTTAACTCCTTCTGAAAATGCTCTATCCATTTGCCAGTTTAGCTTAAATACTTTAGGTCCCTTCATCTGTATTAGAAAAAGTATTATTCCTCTGTAGCCTTGTTTAACTGCTTCAATCATTTCTAATACATGCTTAGCACCTCTTTCTGTAGGTGCATCTGGAAACATAGAAATATTATTGTTTTCTAGTGTAACTCCTTTTATTTCAATAAAGCCCTTTTCTTTTTCAGTTTCAAAATATATATCATATCTGGATTTACCAAAGGTTACTTCTCTCTTTAGATGTATTATATCCTCAAGCTCTTTAACCTTTCTCCCTTCTAGTGCTTCAAACACTACTGAATTGGGCACTTGGGAATCCATATTAACTAGCATCTTCCCTTTCCAAACTGCTATAAGTGAATATTTAGTTTTTCTAGTCATATTATGTGAGCAATCCTCTAATAACACTTTTGCTCCTGGTAAAAGCAGTTCTTTACATCTACCTGTATTTTTAACATGTACTATTTCTTCTTTTCCATCTATTAAGACCTGTGCTATGAATCTATTAGGTCTTTTTAAGAAAATTCCTTCTATTATTTTGTCATACTTCATATTTTTCTCCTTCTGATATTATCCAAACTTTTTTCTATACCCGCATTTTCTACACAATTCCTCAACTGCTTTTCTATTTGAGAAGCCATTTATAATATCTCTAGCTCTAGTACTCTCTATTATTTGGGAGAAATGAGCCTTATTTATATTACCCAAGTTAATTATTCCCTCCCCATCAAGACAACAGGGTACTACAGTTCCATCTACTAATATAGCAGCCTGATTTCTAAGTCCATAGCAAAAGCCTTTGCCCTCATCTTCCTCTTCCTTTAAATCAGGCCATTTAAATTCAATATCCTGGTTTAAATATATCCTTTCCATGATTTTAATTCCACTACCAGGTATGACTTTTTCTTCTATTTTATAGTCTAAATTAAACTCTTTCTGGATTATTTGGAGTATTTGAATGTTTCTTCTCTTTTGTAAGTTTGTTGCATTATCCCTGTCTAGATTCCATAGCCTTAAGGCTATGAAAACATTAGTCTTATCAGCTGCTTCCTTTGCAAAGGAGATAATCTCCTTAATATATTCTTCTTTATTATTATGGCTTTGGTTTCCATCAAAGCTATGCAGCGAAAAATTAACCTGCCTTAAGGCCGGCTTCATAAGTATTTTATCTTTTGCTTTACTTATAAGAGTCCCATTTGTTGTTATATTGACCATAAAGCCTTTTTCATAGCTTATGTCTAGAAATTTATCTATTTCTGGATGGAGAAGAGGCTCTCCTTTTACATGAAAATATAGATAATCTGTGTAAGGCTTTACTTCATCTAATATTTTATTGAAGACATCAAATTTCATAATTTCAGGAGATCTTTTTGTTTGTGGACAAAAGCTACAGGAAAGATTGCATACATTTGTAATTTCAATATAGAACTTTTTAAACTTTTTCATCAGCTTATACTCCAGCCTATATATTTATTTTATTAGCTTTGATAATTCTCTGAATACAGGAGTTCCTGCTTCTTTTAACAAATCAAATAGTACTGTTTCCGTATTTACAATAACAGCACCCATTTTATCCATAATAGAAAGTCCATTTAAATAATTTTCCTTTGTTCGTGAGCATACAGCGTCTTCTGCTATAAACACTTCATAACCATTGTCTAATAAATCTCTAACTGTTTGATATACACAAACATGAGTTTCCATGCCTGTAATAATAACTTTTTTTCTCTCTATTTGATTAAGAGCTGTCTTTACTTCTTCAGTATAGCCTGAAAAAGATATTTTTTCATATATATAGTCTCCATTTATATTTTCGCTTATTTCTGTTACTGTCTTGCCTAATCCCTTTGGGTATTGCTCAGTAGCTATAATAGGAATATCTAATTTTTTTGCCGTAGCTATTAAAATATTTGTATTATCAATGGTTTTTTTCCCGTGCTTCATTGCAGGTACTAGACGCTCCTGAATATCAATTATCATTAATATTGCTTCCTCTTGTCTTAATGTAAATCTATTCATTTATAAGCACTCCTTTTAATTATTAGTTTAATACCTTTATAATATCATTTTTTTAGAAATTTATCATATGAAAAAAGCCCCTTAAATATTTAGATGTCTATTTAAGGGGCTTAAGCTATTCAGATAAGAGTCTCTTTTCTCCAGTTATTTCTTGAATAGGTCTAATGTTTTGAGATACCTCTAGTGTTCCCATATAGTTTTTATTTTCATCTCTAACTGCAAAATATCTAATATAGATATATTCTCCTCTTAGTTTAATCCAGAAGCTTTCACTATCCTTCTTTCCGCTTTTGAAATCATCTAGTATTTTTTCTACTGTATTTACACTTGAATGAGGATGACAGTTTTGCACTGTACGTCCTATTACTGATTTTGTTCTTGGGAAAAACCTTTCTTCAGGCTGTGAAAAGTATTTTACTATATCGTCCTTATCTATAAATGTAATGTCAAATGGTAATGTATTTAAAATTCTTTCAAGCTCTTCAACCTTTAATATTCCTGTATCAAACTTAACATAGCCAGCAGGTCCTCCATGGGTTTCTTCCTTTGCCTTTTCTTCTACATTTTCTCTCTCTGGTCTCCATTTTTGAGTTGGTGCTACTAGGCAATAACCTATTTCTTCGCTGTCTTCTGCTATTTTAAGCCACTCATCCTCAGTAAGCACATCTAAAAGCATAGGTACCATTATGCTTTCTTCTTTAAATATCATATCGATAATTCTAGTAGATAAGGCTTCTGCTTTATTTTTTAATTCTTTTGGGTGGATTTCTCCTTCTAATAAATAGGCTTTGAATGCCTTAAGCTCTCCACGAATTTCATCATCTACACCCCACATAACCTTTGGTGGTGCTGTTATATTGTATTTCTCCATATAAGGGAATAATATATTTTCCTTTCTACTATAATGCTTTTCAATGTCGAATAGCAAATTTACGTCTCCTATAATACTATTTTTAATCTCTTCATTTTCATTTTCAACATATGCATCTACTTTAGGTAAAATATTGTTTTTTAGTAAATCCTCTATAGCAAAGTTTTCTTCTTTAAGTACTCTCACAGGATGACCTATTTTTTCCTCTTCCTTTGTTTCTGTATGGATTTCCTCTATTGAACCCTTAAATATTTCCGCATGTACATCACAAAGTCTTTGAATTTCTTCAACTGGCATTCCATCCTTTATTAGCCCTGCTTCCATTTCAGATATTTCGCTGGCAGATACTCCATCTATAAGCTTTGCAAACTGATCCTTAACTTCCTTTGGATCCTTCCCGTCATGTAATTGCATAATTATGTCCTTTAATACTGCCTGTCTCTTTTCCTTATTGGTATCCTCCATTACCTCTCTGTTGTTGATTAATTCACTCATTTTTATTCCTCCTTAATAATTAAAATTTTCTTTACAATATTCATTATTGAATTATTTCAAAGCTGTTTTCCTTTAATTTTTCTATTACCTTTTCTATATGGATATTTTTCATTTGTGTTCCTTTAGGTATGGTCATTACTCTCCCTGCAGTGTTCATCATAATTGGATTTACTATGTCTACAAAGCCTAAATCCCTTAATATTTCCTTTATTTCTGGATACTTATTACATAGCTCATATATAGTTTCGTTTAAAGAAATAACTTTATTCATATATATTCCTCCAATCCTTTCTATATATAAAATATACCCCTATTTAGGAATAAATTATGTGATTGAAATCAATTCTCAATTAAAATTATATAATATTTAAATTTATAGTTATTCCAAGACAAAACAAGGATAGCATTTGCTATCCTTAAGTCTGAAATTTATTTTATTATTCCTTTTACCGTAGTAACCTCTAAACCTTTTTCTCTTAATGCTTCTACAAAAGGATTGATTCCAACTGCATCACTAGCTATATGTCCTGATACTATAAGATTACCTTTATTCTCTTTTTTTAGCCTTATGTAATCAGGGTATGTAATGTGAATATATACAACAGTATTTACTCCATTTTCAAAGTAAGCATTTGCAACATCATATCCTCCGTTTGTGTAAGTACCATGTGCAACTACAGTTTTTCCTGCTTTCCCATTTTCATCACCTATAAGCAGCTCAACTTTAGTCCTTGCCACTTGCATTTCTTTAAAGCTACTCAGTGCTTTTATTACATCTTCAAGAGTAGCATTTTCATCTTTACAAACTTGATCAACTTTATCCTGCATAAGTCTTCTGCCTATTTCATCTAAGGGCTGATGAATATTTAAAAATGGCATATTGAGCATTTGAGCAACTGAAATTGTGCTATCATAATTTGCACTCATAGCTGATATTTTCAACATTTCATATTTATCCTCTATTGCTTTTTGGGCAGCTTCCTCAGGTACTCCATATTTATTCATTACTTTTACATGATCCTTATAGACCTCATGGGCATTTATTATACTTGCCTGTGGATGATGTGCTATTACGGCATCATATCCATTTGCCTTAGCATAGTACAAATCAGAACTATCTATGTCTATACCAAAGAGTATCTTTTTAATACCTTTTCCTTCTACATATATCTCAGAATCAGCAGGGATATAATCAAATCCTGACATATCCAGTGCTAATTTCATTATTTCATTTGTGTTCATCTCTTATCCTCCTTTAAATATAATAACTATCAAATTATTTACTTTAAATATATAAATATGCCTAAAAAATGCATTACACTTCCACCTAGTACAAACAAGTGCCATATAGCATGATTATAAGGTATTTTCTTAATTGAATAAAAAATAGTTCCCAAGGTATAAATTATACCACCTGCTAATAGCCATATGAAAAATCCCTTTGGAACCATCTGTAGCATAGGCTTTATTGCAATAACCACTATCCAGCCCATAAGTACATACATAAGCACAGAAATCATTTTAAATTTATCAAATTTATTATAGGTAAATATTTTAAAGCCAATACCAATTAATGCTATGGTCCAGACAGCTGATAATATGCCTATTCTCCAATATCCTGTCATGGACAATAGGGCAACTGGAGTATAGGTTCCTGCTATAAATAAAAATATTGAGGAATGATCAAATACTCTAAGTATCTTCTTTATCTTTTGATTTTGAAAGCTATGATATAGGGTTGATGATGTATATAGACAAATAGAACAAGCTCCATATATACTGAATGCGACTATTGATATTGGGCTTTTGTCCCATATGGCATATATCAGTAAAATAGTTAGGGTGACTATGCTAAACAAAATTCCTATACCATGAGTTATACTACTTGCTATTTCCTCTTTTAAGGAATAGGCCTTTCTCGAAATTTGGTTGACATCAAGGGCCAAGATCTTATTTTTTTCTTTCATTAACATGTACCTCCTTATAAATTTAATCCTACATATATTATATACAATGTTTCCATAGAACAAAACTATTTAATCTATTGTTTTGTCCTATGGAAGTATTTTTTGTTTAATATTTTCAGGCAGTAAATCCTTCTACAGTCGAAAAATGTAGTATATAAAGCCACTATAAGAAATTAAAAGCAAATAAGGTCTTTTTTAGCAGGTTTTTATTACTTTATGTAGAACTTTATACCTATATAATTGGAATAGACTTTTAGGGGGTGATGTAATATATAGGTTAGAGTTAAGTCTAGTTATTCTACTGGCTGTTTTTGGGCACAAGTATTAGATCCTTATTTAGGCTTTTGCATTGAATGTGTTAAAAAAACAAATTAAGTCATTTATAGGAGGCATATTATGTTTTGTTCTAATTGTGGTGAGAAAAACAATGAAAACTCTAAATTCTGTCGTATTTGTGGAAGCAAGCTTCAACCCCCTTCTAACACGAATATGGCCGTAGAGGTAAAGCAAGAAAGCAGTTTAGTTCAAAGTCAAACAGAAGCAGAAACAAATGTAGTAGCCCATAGTACTGATGAAAATAAAGCTAAAAAGAAGCTATTTCAAAAAAAAGCTCCTATTATAGCTGCAGCTCTTATACTCATATTTTTAATACCAGCTACTATTTTTTTTGCAAAGGGCCTCGGTTTGTTTAATGGGAAAAAGGCCATCTATCCTGTTGTATATATGAAGAAAAACGAATTGGTGGCAAGAGATACTAGAAAAGATAAAGCAACTCCTATTACGGATAAGCTTTGTGATGACTACACGTATGATGATATTTTTGGTTATGGTGATTTTTCATATTTTGCTACCAGTAGCAAGGATGATGCAGCTTCGTTATTTTTCAGGTTCACAAAGGATGGTAAGAAAATGCTATTTCTCCAAAATATAAGAGAAGGTGAAGGCTATGATGAAGTAGCTGACTTATATTTAAGAAATATTGTAGGTACAACTCCAAAAGGTAAGTCCACAGATAAATATGGTATTAAGATAGCATCAAATATTCTTCCTGCATTTGATATCTCATTTGATGGTAAATACATAGTTTATATGAAAAACTGGAATTATGATGATGGTGGCAGTTTGTATATAAATGATTTGAAAAAAGAAATAAAAGTTGCTGGTGATGCATACCCTGATTTTCAAATTTCAGATGATGGAAAACACATTCTTTATAGTAGAGTTAATAGTAATGTATCTGAAAGAGATTATTATATAGCCCTTACAGCTAAAGAAGATAGTACGGAAAAAATAGATTCTGATATAAATGAAATAGTTAAAGTGACTGATAATTTTGAAAAAATTTACTATACAAAAAGCAATGGTGATTCTGGTTATGATTTATACCTAAAGGAAATGGGCAAGGATAAGATTAAACTTTTTAATGATATGGATAGTTTAATCTCTATACAAGAAGATGGCTCTATAGTTTATCTTAAATCCTATGTTGAAACTGTAGACTTAAGAGAGATTGTAAATGATAATATGGCTGCTACTGATAGATTTATGACTATGCCTTATAAGGATAATTACATTTTGTATTATGATTACTACTATTATTATTCTTACCCTGTTTATGATATGGCTGCATATAATCGTGCATTAGAACAGTATTATAGAAAAGAAGAGAGAGATGAGATTAGATACTATATTGCAAACAATCCAACTCATGTTGTGAAAAAGGATTTATATATATATAGGGATGGGGAGTCTGAGAAAGTGGAATCCAGTATAGCCCAAATAATGAATGCTAGTGAAAACAGCTCTATTACTTACTTTAAGTATATTGTAGAAGAGGTGCCAAAACGTAACATCTCTGATTTTAGTAATGCATATGCTGTTGAAAACTACTATTGGGAAAATGTAAATCAGAAAAAAGATTTGTATAGATATACAAAAAGTGATGGCAATAAACTAGTATTGTCTAAAGACGATTACCTTTATATTGTTTTTTCAGAGGATAATAATTATGCATATATGAAGGATTTTGTTGAAGGCAAGGGATATTTACTTAATAAATATGATTTGTCTAACACTGACAATAAGGAGACCATTGCTACAGATGTAACCTACTTTGAGGTTTACCCTGATTCAGAAGTCATTTATCTAAAAGATGAAAAAAATAGCTTAGGTGATTTATATCTAAAGACTAATGATAGAAACGAGAAAATAGCAGAAAATGTAAATTGGTATAGTGTATTTTATGATGAGGATAATAAAGTAATCCTTTGCCTGACTGACTATAATTATGAGAGATATATGGGTAAACTTGTTAGGATTTCAAACTTTGAGAAAAAAGTAATATCTGATGATGTAAATCATTATTTCTATAGAAGTCCTAATGAAGTTTTATTTACTAAGGAATACAGAGAAAGCAGAGGAGATGCAGAGCTTTGGCTTTATAACGGTAAGGAAAAGAATATAAAAATAGATGATGATGTAACTAATCTATTGTACTACTAATTTCAAAGACATCTGTAATAAATATCAAGGGCATATCAAAACGATATGCCCTTAGCTTTTGTTTTATTTAATCACATATCTATATATCAATATGGCTTGGTCTGGTTTTATCTTTACATCACCTTTCAAGAAGGTAACTTTTGGTCCATCTTCCATCTGAATTTCTGTATCTGTTAGGCCTCTTACATAAGCTTGAACTGCTTCTGCATGTGCTAAGTCAACATTTTCCTTTACGCCCCAGGCGGTTGCCATTACAGCACCAGGGTTTCAGGTGTCACACATAGTATCTAGTCTTTCTTTAATAGAAGCAGCTATA
Organism: Proteiniborus ethanoligenes; assembly: GCF_900107485.1. Lineage (NCBI taxonomy): Bacteria > Bacillati > Bacillota > Clostridia > Eubacteriales > Proteiniborus > Proteiniborus ethanoligenes. The sequence goes on along the minus strand of NZ_FNQE01000008.1, from coordinate 75,334 downwards.
CTTTGCTTTAGTGCTTTTTCAACATCGCCATCATGTGCAAATAACATATCTTTTTTCTCCTCCTGTTCATATAATAATAGAAAAGTTCAGGTAAAGATGCTTTACCTGAACTAAGTATAAACTATTTACTCCACTTCAAGATAAGATCTTTTGCAGCTTTTGCTTCGTCTATTCTTCTAACTGGTGTATCATGTGGTGCACCTTTTAGTATTTGTGGATCTTTTTCTGCTTCTTCAGCTATTTGTATCATAGCTTCTATGAAGCTATCTAGAGTTTCCTTACTTTCAGTTTCAGTTGGCTCTACCATTATAGCCTGGTCGACTATTAATGGGAAGTAAACTGTTGGTGGATGGTATCCGTAATCTAATAGTCTCTTAGCAATATCTAATGTAGATACTTCTAAGTTATCTTCCTTTAGTCCACCTAATACAAACTCATGCTTGCAAACCTGATCTAGTGGTAAATAGAAGTGATGCTTAAGCTTATTCATCATATAGTTTGCATTTAATACAGCTACTTCGCTAGCTTCCTTAAGTCCTTCTGCTCCCATTGAAAGTATATAGGTATATGCTCTTACATTTACTCCAAAGTGCCCGTAGAAGCCTTTAACCTTTCCTATTGAATCTGGACAATCATAATCTAAAACATATTTGTCACCTTTTTTCTCTACCATTGGACAAGGAAGGAACCTAGCTAGGTCTTCTCTTACTCCAACTGGACCACTTCCAGGTCCTCCGCCACCATGTGGTGTTGAGAAGGTTTTGTGTAGATTATAATGCATTACATCAAAGCCCATATCTCCAGGTCTTGTAATTCCCATGATAGCATTCATATTTGCGCCGTCATAGTACAACAAGCCGCCAGCCTCATGTACAAGGTCAGCTATTTCTTTAATATTCTTTTCAAACAATCCAAGAGTACTTGGGTTAGTAAGCATAAGCCCTGCTATTTCATCACTTAATACAGCTTTAAGTGCTTCCATATCTACTGCACCATATTTGTCTGATTTAATCTCTACAATATCAAAACCTGCGACCTGTGCACTCGAAGGATTTGTTCCATGTGCTGAATCTGGAACTATTATCTTTGTTCTCTTTTTGTCTCCTCTTGATTCATGGTAAGCTTTTATTACCATAAGGCCTACAAGCTCTCCATGAGCACCTGCTGCTGGCTGTAAAGTAGTTCTAGCCATACCAGAAATTTCAGAAAGATATTTTTCAAGATTGTATAGAAGCTCTAGTGCTCCTTGCACAGTATCCTCAGGCTGATACGGATGAAGGTCAGCAAATTTGTCTAATGCAGCCATATCTTCATTTATTTTAGGATTATATTTCATAGTACATGAACCCAATGGATAGAATCCAGTATCTACACCATAGTTTTTATTTGAAAGATTAGTAAAGTGTCTTACTACATCTACTTCACTAACTTCTGGTAAATCAACTTCCTTTTCATTTAAAAATTGGCTTGGTATAAGAGAATCTAATGGAAGCTCATTTACATCATTTTGCGGAAGGCTATAAGCAGTTCTTCCTTCTCTGGAGATTTCAAATATTAAGCTATCATATTTTCTTAGCATACTACATCACCTCCAAAGCTTTTGCTAAACTATCAATTTCTTCTTTTGTTCTCTTTTCTGTTACGCACAAAAGAAGTCCATTACTAAATTCATTGTATTCTTTTCTAAGCTCATATCCTCCAAGAATTCCTTTGCTTAAGAGTTCCTTATTTACATTGCTAGCATCCATTTCACTAGTAACCGCAAACTCTTTAAAGAATGGTTTGTCGAATAATGGCTTGAATTTCCCTGATTTAAGGATTTCATTATATGCATAGTGAGCTTTTTGTGTGCTTTGTAGTGCTGCCTCTCTTAATCCTTGTTTGCCCATGGTTATCATGTATATTGCAGCCATAACCATGTTTAAGCCTTGGTTTGAGCATATGTTTGAGGTTGCCTTATATCTTCTTATATGCTGCTCTCTGGCTTGCAGAGTAAGAACAAATGCTCTCTTCCCATCTGTGTCTATGGATTGACCTACTATTCTTCCTGGAAGTTTTCTAACAAGCTTTGAGCTAGCAGCCAAGAATCCTAAGTATGGACCACCATAATTAAGCCTATTTCCTAAGGATTGACCTTCACCTACTACTATATCTGCACCTAAATCTCTAGGTGTTTTCAATATGCCTAGTGAAATAGGATCTACATACATGATAAAATTAGCTTTGTTTTCGTGAACTATTTTCTCTACTTCAGTTACATCTTCAATTATTCCAAAGAAGTTTGGACTTTGAACTATTACTCCAGCAGTATTTTTATCTACTAGAGATTTTAGTTTCTCTACATCTGTAACACCATCAACCATATCTACTTCTATTAGCTCTATGTTTCTTACTCCTAAATAAGTTTTCAGAACCTTTCTAGTCTCTGGATTAACTGTTTTTGATACTATAATTGAGTTACGTCTAGTACTATCACATGCCATTATAGCCGCCTCTGCTGCTGCAGTAGGTCCATCATACATAGATGCATTAGTTACATCCATGCCTGTAAGATTAGTTATCATTGTTTGATATTCAAAGATTATTTGCAATGTTCCTTGGCTTATTTCAGGCTGATAAGGAGTATAGGCAGTATAAAACTCTGATCTCATGGCAAGATGCTTTACTATAGATGGAATGTAGTGATCATAAGCTCCTGCTCCTAAAAAGCATGTCAAATCCTTTGCGCTTTTATTTTTTTCTGCAAGTCCATTCATATGAGATATAATCTCCATTTCTGACATAGCCTTGCCTATGTTAAGCTTTCTATTCAACTTTAAGTTAGCTGGTATATCGGAGAACAAGTCCTCTATAGAGCTTACACCTATACTATCCAGCATTAGCTTCTTGTCTGCCTCCGTATTTGGTATAAATCTGTGCATACTATTCCTCCTTACTACAGAAGTCTTCGTATTCCTCAGCATTCATTAATTCTTCTAATTCAGATTCATCTGTAAGTTCAATTTTTACAATCCAGTTAGCATATGGATCTTCGTTGATTAAGCCTGGTTCTCCATCTAAATCTTCATTTACCTCAACAACTCTACCTGATACAGGAAGATAAGAATCTGAAGCAGCTTTAACTGATTCAACTACAGAGAAAACATCTCCTGCATTTAGTTCGTCATCAACTTGAGGTAATTCAACATAAACGATTTCCCCTAGCTTATGTTGTGCAAAATCTGTAATTCCAATATAAGCTTCTTTTCCTTCTACTTTTATCCACTCATGATCATTTGAATATAATAGACCTTCTACTATTTTCATAAAAAACTCCTCCTTAAATTTAATCCTTTTTTATTTTTTTATATTGTTTTATTTTTTATAATGCTTTTGATAGAATGTCTTGCTTACTACCTTAGCTTTTAATGTTCTGTTTCTTACTTTGATTTCAATAGGCGTTTCTAAAGCTGTATAGTCCATATCTAGCATTGCAAAGCCTATATTTCTCTTTAAAGTAGGAGAGAAATATCCTGTAGTTACAAAGCCTATTTTCTTATCATCTGCATAAACTTCATAGCCATGTCTAGGTACGCCCTTATCTATCATTTCAATACCTACTACTTTTCTCTTTAGCCCTTCTGCTTTTTGTTTTACAAGGGCATCTTTTCCTATAAAATTATCTTTATTTAGTTTTACAAACATTCCTAGTCCTGCTTCTAATGGAGTAATATCTTGACTTATTTCGTTTCCATATAGAGGAAGTGTAGCTTCAAATCTTAATGTGTCTCTTGAGCCAAGACCCGCTGGTCTAATCCCTTCTTCTTTACCTGCTTCCATTAGCTTCTCCCATAGACTTTCTGCATGCTCATGGTCAAAGTAAATCTCAAATCCATCTTCTCCAGTATATCCAGTCCTTGAAATTAAACAATTTGCTCCAGCTACATTTACATCTCTTTTTAAATAGAAAAATCCTATTTGAGAAAGATCTGTGTCAGTAAGTTTTTGAAGAATCTTTTCTGCTTCTGGTCCTTGGATAGCAATTTCAGATATTTCATCTGAAAGATTCTTTACAGTCACATCGAAATCCTTTGCGTGTTGATTAATCCACTCTACGTCTTTTTCCACATTACTTGCATTGATAACTAGGAAGTAATGGTCTCTTGAGAACTTGTAAACTAAAAGATCGTCCACAACTCCTCCATCTGGATAACACATAAAACTATATGCTATCTGATTGTCATTAAGTACAGATACGTCATTTGTAACTAAGTACTGAATAAAATCAAATGCCTGCGGTCCTGTTACTTCTACTTCTCCCATATGGGAAACATCAAAAATCCCTGCTCTTGTTCTAACTGCTTCATGCTCCTGTGTCAAGCCCTCATATTGTACTGGTAATGCCCATCCTGCATAATCTACAATGTTACCACCATATTTCAGATGTGCATTATAAAGCGATGTTTTTCTTGGTTCTGCCAAAGTAACTCCTCCTTTCAGTTTTTGGGTTTCTTTATAATACTATAAATTAATATTAATTATGTAATAATAATTATTATGTTCGTTGTAAAAATGCACAGCATAGATATAATATACCCAATTTATTTGTAAATCTTACATCTGATATTCATAGGATTATATGGTGTAGTTAATCATAATGAAAAAGGAATACAATAGCATAAAAGCATTAGAAAGCCGTGTGCCATTATATTCCTCTGTTCTATAACCTGAGAGTTTCTGTATTATAATACATTTCTCCTTCGGTGCTGATTATTCAGACTCTTCAGAGTTCCATCTGATGACGATACTTTTGCCTGAAAGTTTCTATAAAAGATTGGCTCTTCTTATATTGCTTCTTCGGCTATCTCACTATATGTAGATATCTCACGCCACCTTCATCTGGTGCATATATATTTTTCATTTCCTCATTCGCTTAAATGATAATATATTTTCATAAAAATATCAATAATTGTTATTAAATTAACTTTAGTATTGTTAAATTTTTAACCATCGTCGTTGGAATAAGGTTATGTACACATTAAAGATGCACCTGTCTGGTTATCTAATATTGGCTTTTTATATAAGAAAGTTTTCTATTATTTAGTTATATTACTTGTATTAAATTATATTATATTTATTAATAATTAACAATGATTGTTAGGAAAATTTCACATTTATTGTTAAACCATTTTCAATATTGTTTTTAGTAATATATATTATATTTGTGATAGAATATAATTTATGTAGTAGATACACTTATTATGTCATAGGTTTATGCAAATTTTGGAGGTGGATTTTTTGAGTAATCAATGGTGGCATATGGTTAAAGATTTTCAAATGAAATTTGGGCATCCTTATAGAGATACTCCTAAACTTCTTGATTCTGATAGAGTGTCTAAAAGATACGATTGGATGCTTGAAGAAATAAACGAGTTTAAGGAAGCAAAGGATATTTATGAGCAAGCAGATGCAATGATAGACTTAATGTACTTTGCCTTAGGAACTCTGGTTGAAATGGGAGTTAAGCCTGATAAGATTTTCGAAATAGTACATAGAGCCAATATGGACAAGCTGTGGAGTGATGGCAAGCCTCATTTTAAAGAGGATGGAAAAACCATAAAGCCCGAAGGATGGGTAGATCCTTATCCAAAAATAAAGGAAGAGATAGATAGCCAGAAAGAATAATAAATACTGCTTGGAAAACTCCAAGCAGTATTTATTATTCTTATTTAAAGAGCTTGACCTCAATGAATTTAACTATAATTTAATAACACCTACATAGAAGCCCTTCTAAACTTTATTTGCTTTCTTTAGAGCATATACTAAAGAAGGTATAAGTATTAGTTGAATCCCTATGCCAGGAAGTCCTGTTATTATGCTTCCCTTGACATATGTAAGAGCATTCATTTGTACTCCAAAATATGATGATAGTACAAATACAGTAATGCCTGCTACTATTCTACCTATAATCATGGAAATAATAAGTGCTAATATAGGTGAAAGCTTTAGCTTTCTAGTAGATAATGAAGAAATAAGGCCGTAGGCTCCTAGCTCAAACATCATAATTGTTGCTATGGGAAACATAAGTGGCATTCCTGTAAGACTACTGTTCAATATAGGGGTAATCATTCCTAATAATAGTGCTAATGCAGGTGATATCAATAAGCCTCCTATTAATACAGGTATATGCATAGGTAAAAATACAGTTCCCATTATGCCTACTGTGTGAAAAATCATAGGTATTACAATCCCTAAGGCCAATAATACTCCTCCTAAGATTAAATCCCTTGTTAAAAATTTTCTATTCATAATTCCCTCCTAAAATAAAATTAACCATGAAAGCTTCTTTCTTAGAAAAACCTTCATGGTTTATATTTCTTCTAATATTATTTTTACTCTTTGAATTAATTCATCAAAAATCTGCTTTAGTTGATAGTTCTGAAGCCCTATTATCTCAAAATTACACTTGCTAATTGGCAGCAAAAGCTTTTTAGCCTTACTGCTTGCAATAGCTTCTGCCATTTTAGGACTTATTTCTCCCATCATTGAATTTGCAGCAATTATTGCCATTGGTCCAATGATTATATCTGCCTTATGGCTCATCCATACAATTGCATTTTCTCCAGTAGCACCGTCATTCCCTCCGGCTCTAAGCATATTGGCTGTAGCTTGGGAGTTCGTTCCCAATACGATGATTTCAATATCATCTTTTTTTAAAGACTTCAGTCTTTCTACTATTTGGCTGCCTATGCCTCCACCTTTTCCATCTATTACAGCTATCTTCATCTTTATGACCTCTTCTTTATGCTATCTAAAAAACTAGCTATTTTTTGAATTAGCTCTTTAGGACTTTCTGTAGTCAGTGATAGCTTTTCTACTGGACACATATCTGTTTTTTCTCTATTTTTTATATATGGTGAGCTTTCCTCAAAGATTAATTCCATATTACTATTCTGTAGAATTTTAATAGCCTCTTGAGATATAAGCTTTGTATAAAGCTTTTTAATACCTGCATACTTGCATAAAATAGCAGCAGCCTTTCCTGTAACTCTATCTGCTACACTTGCATCCTTAAGTTCTTCTTCCATTTCCAGAACCGCAGTATATATAGGCTTTATACCCTTGTCCTTGCTTGTAAATATTATCTTTTCTTCCTTTACTATTGCTAAAGTAAGCTCTTTTTCTTCAAGGAGTTTTTTTGCTAATTCTAAATCCCTCATATGCTCAGCTCCTAGTTTTGAGATATGAATATATAATATCAAAGTATTGTTTAATTTTCAATTTAAAATAGAATAGTTATTTTAAAACTTATTATACAGATAATACTTTAAGTACATTTTCAAGCTTATAGCATATTTTTAGTTATTGTTTTCACAATCCTACTTGATTGTTTGTATTATTTTGTTGTATTATGTAGATAGATATACATGTTCTCAATGTGTATATGTTTTTTTCGTGTATACAGTATGGAGTATTTAAAAATACGGGGGAGCCATTATGGAAATAGTCTTAAACACAATACAAACTATTGCATTGCTAATTGCTTTTATTCTTTTAGGGTACTTTATTAAAAGCAAAGTCCCTATTCTAAATAAATATTATATTCCTGCTCCATTTATTGGTGGACTTTTATTGGCAGTACTTATGAATCTTCTATCTTCAAAGCTAAAGCTAACTATTGACTTTTCGCTATTTACTGTTTTTTTTGCTGGTTTTTTTGCATCTGTAGGACTTCGTGTAGACAAAAAAATATTTAGAAAAGGAATATTAAAGCAACTGTTTTTTTTATTCACAGTCTTATTTGTCGCAGTAATGCAAAATATATTTATTATTATATTTGGTAGAGTTTTTGGATTGTCAAAAAGCCACATGCTTGTCTTTAGCTCTCTTAATTTAGTTGGAGATGCTTCTTTAGCACATCATGCTATTGAGTTGGTGGGAAATGACAACGGAACTTTTTTACCCATGCTTTCTGGAGTGTCGGTTTTTTGCATTATTATTGCAATATTTTCCTGTTCATTTATGTTTAAGCTTTTAGAATCAAAAACTGACTTTTCAGATGCTGTTAAGCCATCTAATCCAGTCTTTGCTTTTAAGGAGTTATTAATATATCTATTATTATTGTTCACTACAACTGGTATAGCTTATTTACCTACTCAGCTAGGTTATGGTCATTGGCTCTCACCTTTAGGTGGAGGCTTATTGGCTGGTATTGTTATTAGGCTTGTTTTGGACAAGTTTAATATTTTTAAAATTGAATTTTTCCACATGAACTTTTTAGGAAATATTTTTCTTTCACTATTATTGGTAACAGGATTTGCTTCTCTAAGACTGGCAGATTTAAAGGAAATAACCCCTTGGGCTATATTGATTGTTTTTCTTCAAATGGCTTGGTTAATGGCTTTTTCATATTTCATAGTATTTAAACTTTTTGGTAAGAATTCAATTGCTGCTTATGTAGCTACAGGACTAACTGGAATCGGTATTGGATTTCCTCCAAATTCTTTATCTAGTATTCAAAGCTTTAGTGAAGAGAATGGAGTTATACCTGATTTAATATTTATCATTCCGCCTATTGGGTCATGGCTCATAGGTGTTATAAATCCATATATAGTCCATTTGTTTTTTTAGGTATTGAGCTATAAAAAATTAGTTATTCTAGTAGCCATTTATGTAAGATATATTAATAGAGCGTTTGTAGTTTTTTATAAGGCTGCTTGAACAATATCAAGTAGTCTTATTATTTTATATAGCTTTATATTTCCATATTATAATGTTTCTATTTGTTGAATATATGGTATTTATTGAATATACTATATATACATAGGATGAAAGAGCATAGGATTTAATTACACTACAAACATAATACAAAGTGAGGTGAGCATATGAACTGGTTTGTGACAATGCTTTCTATACTGCTTATATTAAATGTAGCCTTAGCATTTATATTGATTTTTCTTGAAAGAAAGGATCCATCAGCTACATGGGCTTGGCTTATGGTTTTACTCTTAGTCCCATACCTAGGTTTTGTTCTCTATCTAGTACTAGGTCAAAACTTAAGTAGGCAAAAAATCTTCGATACTAAAACTGTTGAAGATCAATTAATAGGAAAGGTCTTATTGGAACAGCTTTCTTATATGGAAAACAATGAGATAATATTCAATGATGAAGAAATGGTTAACTATCAAGACATGATAAGAATGCAGCTTATTACAGATAACTCTATATTTACTCAGGATAATCAGGTTGAAATCTTTACAGACGGTATAGAGAAGTTCGAAGCTCTACTTGATGCAATAAATAAAGCAGAGGATCATATTCATATGCTTTATTATATTATAAAAAATGATAGCCTAAGCAAAAAAATAATTGAGGCACTTGCCAAAAAGGCCTCAGAAGGAGTTGAGGTTAGACTTCTTTATGACGCTCTTGGAGGCCGTACCCTAACTAAAAGATTTTTTAGAGACTTAACTAAGGCTGGTGGAAAGGTGGCTTCCTTCTTTCCTTCAAGAATTCCTCTTATTAACCTTAGGGTAAATTATAGAAATCATAGAAAATTGGCTATCATAGATGGAAAAATTGGATTTATTGGTGGCTTTAATATAGGAAATGAGTACATAGGATTAAACAAAAAAATGGGATATTGGAGAGATACTCATCTCAGAATTAAGGGTAGTGCAGTTCACATGATGCAGACTAGATTTTTTCTTGATTGGCACCATGCTGCAAAGAAAAAAGCAAACTATGATATCAAATATTATCCTCAGATAAAGACTAAAGGGAAGACAGGAATACAAATAGTCTCTAGCGGTCCTGACTCAGAAAAAGAACAGATTAAACACGGCTATTTAAAAATGATAAATTCAGCTAGAGAAAGTATTTACATTCAAACTCCTTATTTTGTTCCAGATCAGAGTATATTGGAAGCTCTAAGAATAGCCTTATTGTCAGGAGTGGATGTTAGATTAATGATACCAAACAGGCCTGACCATCCTTTCGTTTACTGGGCTACGTATTCATATATTGGTGAACTAATTGACGCTGGAGTTAAGGCATACACATATGAGAACGGTTTTTTACATGCAAAAACCATGGTTGTGGATGGCAAAATATCCTCTGTAGGTACTGCTAATATTGATGTTAGAAGCTTTAAGTTGAATTTTGAAGTTAACGCCTTTATTTATGATACTGAAACCTCTGTCAAACTTAAGGAAATATTTGAGGAAGATTTAAAGTTTTGTCATGAGATTACAAAGGAAAAATATTTAAACCGCTCAATAATTATTAAATTTAAAGAATCTATTTCAAGGCTATTATCACCAGTATTGTGATTTTATCATTGTTTCCTAAGTACAATGGTAAATTAAATACTGGATAATAATATATTAATACTACTCAAGGAGGGATATCATGGAATATAAGAATCTTATATTAAAAAAGGAAGGTAATGTATGCTTTTTAAGTATTAACCGTCCTAATGCTCTTAATGCTTTAAACACTCAGGTTCTTGAAGAATTGAGCATAGCAATTGATGAGGTTGAGAAAGACCAAGATGTTTATGTGTTAATTATTACGGGAGAAGGTAAGGCTTTTGTTGCAGGAGCAGACATAGTAGAAATGAAGGAAAAAAATGCTGCTGAAGCTAGGACCTTTTCTCAGCTAGGAATTGAAATTTTTAGAAAGTTAGAGCTTATGGAAAAGCCTGTTATTGCTGCGGTAAATGGATTTGCATTAGGTGGAGGCTGTGAGCTAGCTATGAGTGCTGACATTAGAATTGCAGGTGAAAAAGCTAAGTTTGGACAACCTGAAGTTGGACTTGGCATAACACCAGGTTTTGCAGGTACCCAAAGATTATCTAGACTAGTAGGTACAGCAAAGGCAAAAGAGTTAATATTTACTGCTGACATAATAAGTGCACATGAAGCAGAAAGAATTGGTTTAGTAAATAAGGTTGTGCCTCAAGAAGAGCTTCTGAGTACTGCCTTAGAAATGGGTAATAAAATAGCTTCTAAGGGTCAGCTTGCTGTAAGATATTCTAAAGCTGCTATTAATAGAGGAATAGAAACGGACATAGAAACTGGAATGACAATTGAAAGGGATTTATTTGGCCTTTGCTTTGCTACTGAAGACCAAAAAGAAGGTATGAGTGCTTTTGTTGAGAAAAGAGCACCAGAATTTAAGCTAAAGTAGTACATATAGTATAAAAATAAAGATAAAATATAAGGAGTGATATTTATGAAAGCGTTTGTATTAGGTGCAGGTACTATGGGGTCAGGTATAGTTCAAGCCTTTGCACAATCAGGCTATGAAGTGATTATGAGGGATATTGAAGATGCTTTTGTTCAAAGAGGATTAAATGGTATAAAGAAAAACCTAGACAGAAATGTTCAAAAAGAAAGGTTGACTGAAGAAGAAAGAGATTTAATATTATCTAGAATAACAGCTACTACAGATATCAGCTTAGCTAAAGAAGCAGATATTGTTGTAGAAGCTGCTGTTGAAAATATGGAGATAAAAAAAGTAATATTTAAAGAACTAGACACAATATGTAAACCAGAAGCCATACTTGCAACAAATACATCTTCTCTTTCAATTACTGAAATAGCTAGTGCTACTAATAGACCTGATAAGATTATAGGCATGCATTTCTTCAATCCTGTGCCAATGATGAAGTTAGTAGAGGTAATAAAAGGTATAGCAACATCGAACGAAACTAAGGAAAAGGTAATTGAACTAGCTAAAGCACTAGGGAAGACACCAGTAGAAGTAGAAGAAGCACCTGGTTTTGTTGTAAATAGAATTTTGATTCCTATGATAAATGAAGCAGTAGGCATATTAGGAGAAGGAGTAGCAAGTGCTAAGGATATAGATGAAGCTATGAAGCTAGGTGCTAACCATCCTATGGGTCCATTGGCATTAGCTGATTTAATAGGTAATGATGTATGCTTAGCTATTATGGAAGTATTGTATAATGAATTTGGCGACTCTAAATATAGACCTCATCCTCTTTTAAGGAAAATGGTTAGAGGTGGATTATTAGGAAGAAAATCCAGTAAAGGTTTTTATGATTATAGCAAATAATACTTTTAAATCAAAAGCTAACTATCCTTCATAGCAAAAAGGAGGTTGTAAATTGGATACAATAATAAGAAATGCAGGGCTTAGAAATAGGGAAGGACTATGGGATATAGGAATATACAATGGAAAAATAAAAACTATATCTAATTTTATTGAAGAAAAAGGGGTAACAGAAATTGAAGCAAGGGGTAATTTAGTAATTCCACCTTTCATAGACCCACACATTCACCTTGATAAGGTAAACATAGTTGACGTAGTTAGGCCAAATGTTAGTGGCACCCTCCAAGAAGCTATAGAGATTATCTGGGATAAAAAACCTACCTACACTAATGAAGATGTTGTAGCACGTTCTGAGGAAGTAATTAAAAGGGCAATATCTAATGGCACCCTTAAAATGAGAACTCATGTAGATGTAGATACTATAGGAGGTCTAAAGCCTCTCTATGGTATATTGGCTCTTAAGGAAAAATATAAGGATATAATGGATTTGCAAATAATAGCCTTTCCTCAGGAAGCAATAATTAAAGATGCGGGCTGTGAGCAGCTTATGTGGGATGCTATGGAGGCTGGTGCAGATATAGTAGGTGGAATGCCAGCCCATGAAGACTCTCCAGAGGATAGCAAAAGACATATTGAAATATGTTTTGATATAGCTCAAAAATATGATGCTAATGTAGATATGCACATAGATGAAACTGACGACCCTTTCTATAGAACTCTTGAAATGCTTGCGGATGAGACAATAAAACGGGGATGGCAGGGAAGAGTAACTGCAGGTCATACTTGTGCTTTAGCAGCTTACGATGACCATTATGCTTCCTATGTTATTGAAAAAGTTAAGCGTGCTGAAATTAATGTCATAACTAATCCTGTAACAAATCTAATGCTTCAAGGAAGAAAAGATAAACAGCCTATAAGAAGGGGGATAACAAGAGTAAAGGAACTTCTTAATGCAGGTGTAAATATGAGCTTTGGACAGGATTGTATAAAGGATACTTTTTATCCCTTTGGAAGCGCTGATATGCTTCAAGTAGCTTTAATTACAGCTCATGCAGCTCAAATGAGCTTGCCTCATGAGATAGAAAAGGTCTTTGATATGATTACCTATGATGCTGCTAAAGTATTAAGAGTTCAAAACTATGGTATAAAAGAAGGAAATGATGCAGATTTAGTCATATTGAACACAAATAATGTGAAGGATGCTATTCGTTTGCAGCCTGAAAGATTATACGTAATAAAAGGCGGCAAAATTATTGCCAAAACCCAATACATTAAAGAATTATTTCTTTAATTATATTAAATAAAAACTCCTAGAGCTAGCGGTATGCTCCCCTTATGCAAACAGATGATTAATAAATCTGCTTACTATAATAATGTGCATATTAAGCCAGGTAGGATATGGAATATTAGGTCAGCATAAATTAAGGTCAACCAATACGAAAATTTGGTTGACCTTATAAGCTTGTTTTATTATTTTCACCATCTATTTGACAGGTTGCTGTTTATTTTTTAAGATTCAGGGGTTAATTTACTATCTTCTTTAAGCATTTCTCTTATAAGGTCAGGAGCAACAGGTCTACTAAAATAATAACCCTGAATTTTGTCACAGCCTTTTTGTTTTAAATACTCTAACTGTTCTACTGTTTCTACTCCTTCTGCTATAATTTTTATCTTTATGGTTTTAGCTAAATTAATAATAGTAGTTACTATGGTTTTAGCATTTTCATCATTTAACATGTCATTAATAAATGATCGGTCTATCTTCAATGTATCTATTGGAAAACGAGTAAAATATGCTAATGAAGAATATCCTGTCCCAAAATCGTCAATTGAAATACGAACTCCCATACTTTTTAGACTTTCCATCTTTTCTAGCTTTTCATCAACTCTATCCATAGCATTTGTTTCTGTGATTTCTAATTCTAAATAGCTTGGATCCATATCTATATCTTCTAGTATTTTATTAACCATCTCTACAAAATTAGGCTGGTCAAATTGAAGTGCAGATACATTAACTGAAACTACAACAGGTGGATACCCTTCTTCCTGCCATTGTTTGTTTTGATTGCAAGCCTCTCTTAAAACCCATTCTCCTATTTCGTATATAAAACCACTTTGTTCAGCTATTTGTATTAGCACTAGGGGGGAAACACTTCCATAAACTGGGCTTGTCCACCTAAGTAGTGCTTCTACCTCTACAATCTCATTAGTATTCACATCTATGATAGGCTGATATACAAGCTTTAGCTCTTGGTTTTCAATAGCATGATATAGGGCCTTTTCCATTTCCTGCTCTTCTTTAACGAATTCGTCTAATTCATAATTATAAAACTTATAATTATGGCCTCCCATTTTTTTAACCACAAGTTTAGCTATAGTTGCCTGATTAATAGTTTCTTCTATAGACGTGACGTTACCCCCCATGATGCTGGCACCTATGCTAGTATTTAATATGAATTCATTATTTCTTATTTTAATTACTCCACTGCATAATCGCCATAGGCTTCGTACTTTTTTTTCTATAGTTAGAATATCATCTCCATATAATAATAAGACAAATTCATCTCCCAAAAATCTTGCCACAAGCTCTTTAGTATTCACAAAATTATAAAGACGCTTAGAAAACTCATGAAGCACCTCATCGCCTACATCATAGCCGTAAATACTATTTATTCGTTTAAAGTCATCAATGGATATTATTGCTATAGATATCACATCTCCTTTTGAGATAAGATTATTTATTTTATGCGGAATCTCTAGCAAGAATCCGTTGTAATTATACAAACCTGTAGTTACATCCTTATAGGTTAAATGTTTGATTCGTTCTAGCATTATATTAAAGCTTTTAGCAGCTGCACCTAGCTCATTTGATACCTGTTCATTTGCTTTGACACTAAGATTGCCATTTGCAGCTTTTTCAAAGACTTCCTTTAGCTCTAGTATTGGTCTTGATAAGCTACTAGAATAATAAACACCAAATAAAACTAATAATATTAATGCAATAATAATAGACCCTAAGATTGTGTTTTTAACCCCATTTATTTCTTTATAAATTTCATTTTCAGAAACGGAAACTATGAAGGTCCAGTCTGGTGAACCTTTTATTCTGCTGAAAAAGGCCAGCATTCTTTCTCCGCTTTTATCTATGTATTCTAAAGTTCCAGATTCAGCATCTAGAATTTCATCTAATGTTTTGCTATCGCTACTTATATAGTCTTTAATGTTTTTTTCTAAGGAAGCTTTTGGATCTGGATGTGCAACTACAAGGCCTTCTCTGTTGACTATCCAGCCATAGCCTGTCCCTTTTAAGCTCATCTCTTTAACTACTTGATTTAAAAAATCAATTTTAACTACAACATTTACTAGTCCCATTACTTCATCATTATCATTAACAACACTATGAGCAACTATTACTATTGGCTCATCTGATTCATGTATGTAGGGGCTGCGAAAGGGTTGTGAAATAGTATATTCTTTATTTTCTATGAATATCTTTCGGTACTGCTCCTGCTCTGAAATATTAAATTCATCTATTACTGTTGACCAAGCACTACCATCTGGATAAGCAATAGTCATATTCCTATACTTTTGGTCTAGTAATAAATGAGGTAGATATTCTTTTATTTTTTCTAGATCCATTGACCTTACAATAGGAGACTTAGATATTATTGTAATCTGTTCAACAAAGCTCTTTAACTCTTTGCTCACCTCATCTGATCTAGCATTTACTATTTCACTATATTGTGCTTTTATATGATCTGGCAGCTCATTTAGCTTTAGTTCAGATAGAAAAAAAACTACCCCCGCTAATACTATTGTGCCTATCACAAGATATATTAAAATTTGTGTTCTAATAGATTTCATTGCATTGCCACCCTTGTTGTTTATTCTACAAAATTCATCAAATTTCCTCTTCTCATTAGATAATATATTATATAGGTATAAAAAGGCAAGAAAATTAATATATTTGTTTTTTATACATACCCCTAAGTTTTTATGTAAAACATTACCATATAGTATTAGTGTTATTGTTAACATATTTACATTTAGAATACTTTTTGATATATTACAATAATAGTTTATAAATAATATTTTGGAGGGATAGAATGGAGGGTGTTAAATATTTTTTTAGAGGTAGTCCTGATGAAATAAATTTTAAAATGTTTGGCTTTATTCATTTAATACTTATTGCTGTGGCCTTATTAGGTGTTTATTTAATCTATGAAAATAAAAATAAACTTAAAAGAGATAATTTATCAAAATTAATAAAAAAGACTATGGCCATTATTTTGCTTAGTCAGCAAGCTATTCTTTACCTCTGGTATGCCGTTACAGGTTATTCTAATATTACAGAAAGCTTACCTTTGTATAACTGTAGGGTTGCCATTATTTGTACTGCTTTAGCCCTGCTCACAGATAAGCAAAGGTATAAAAATATAAGTGTATTCTGGGGTATATACGGTGCTGTCCTATCTCTTATAGTTGTTGAAGGCGACCCCTTTTCATTTCCTCATTATACTATGGTCTCTTTTTTTGTTGGGCATATATTATTACTATGGGGTTCTTTCTTCATATTAATAGTTGATGAATATACATTAAGCAAAGATAATTTAAAGCCTACTTTGATATTTACTAATATGTATCATCTTTTACTCTTAATATTTGATTTTTATACAGGCTCCAATTATGATTACTTAGTAGAGCCACCAGTATTTAAAAATATGTTTGCTTTAGTCCCACAGTTAGTTTATTCTTTTGTTGCTATCCTTGCATTCAATTTATTAATATTACTGTTTTATTTCCTTGCAAGCAAACTGAAAACTTATTCAGAGGGCGTTTTTGCTTCTTCTGAGTTGTAGTTCAAACAAAACAAGCGGCGAAAAATTCGCCGCTTGTTTGTGTTTATCAAGTTTTTCTATTGTGAAACTTTATTATAAAGCCTATAAACCAATAGAACGCTTTGTTCAATTGTTGCAGAGCTTTTAGGTGAAAGTGTAGTTGCAGAAGTTCCAGACATTATTTTGTTATTTGCTAATATGCCTACTCCCTGCTTCGCATAGGAGGATACACTTCCCTTATCTGTATAGCTTTCAATGCTATCATCTTTAGTCGTATATTCTTTGCCCTTTTCTTTTTCAATATAAGTGATAGCTCTGTAAAGCATAGTCGCTATTTGCTCTCTAGTTATATAATTTTTTGGTGCAAATTCGGTTTTACTTACACCGCTTACAATATTCGCACTGTATGCTTTCAAAATACTTGTTTCAGAAGTATCTGTAAAAGTTGAAGCAGGTGCTGGCGATATTTCTTTTCCAATAGCTTTTTCCACCATATTTACAACTAGCTCTGCAAACTGGCTACGGGTAATATCTTCTTTGAAGTGATTATCTGTATTTTCTGTTAGCAGTCCTGCTTTTCTTGCTGCCTCTATTTCAGGCTTTGCCCAGTTACTTGGACCATTAATTTCAGATTCATCAAGGATTTCAAAATCATAATCATTTGCAAATACAGCGGTAGAAAGCGTTAGTGACAATATAAGGCTTATTATTAATATCTTACTTAAATTCTTCATAGTTATTTCCTCCTTTTGTCAGTTTGAAATTATTTCTTAACCAATTTTGAAGAGCATTGTTTTCTTCCCTACTAAACCATTTAAATGTACCTAATCCAAGAGAATCTAACTCTCCTTGTAGTTGTGCTTTTTGGGCTTCGGATCTAAGCTTGATAACAATGTATTTCAAGTCGCCTTTCCCTAAGTCTTCTTCTGCAATACCTACTTCACCGCCTATTTGTGAGACAATATAGCCACGAATAGTTTCCCTTGGTTTTGTTGTGTATTCAAAAATATGTCCTTCTACAGGATAATAGTCTGTATTAGAATATCGAGAAACTTTACTATCTTCTTCCCAACTATCTTTCCTAGTATCATGACCTGGTGAGCAAATAATTACAGCATAAGCACCAGAATCAGCTTTATCAGTAGGATTTGTTATTTTATAATTTAGGGTTGTCCCGCTATCCCATGCTTGCCAGCTAGTAAAATCTAGCTTGGATAGGTTTGTATAGTTAAGTGGATTTGGAGTTATTCCTAATACCCCATCTTTTTTAACCCAAATGACATCTTTGCCCCCATACAAGGATATTTCATCATAGATAATAGGCATGATGACATTACCCTTCTTATCTATTAAGCCAACCTTATCATTTTTATATACTACTGCCATACCATTGTAAAAATCGGAGGCACCATCATAAGTCATAGGAATAACAACCTTACCTGTCTTATCTATAAAACCTGCTTTACCATCTTTGCTCACACTTATTACGCCTGTTTTATAATAATCTGAAATATAATCGTAAATAAGAGGTACTATGGCTTTGCCAGTTCTGTCTATAAGCCCATATTTTTCGTCTTTCATAACCAAAATCAATTCTTCATCCATAATTTCTATATAATCGTATATAGTAGGTACTATCTCTTTACCAGTTTTATCTATGCACAACCATTTATCATCTTTTCTTACTCGTGCCACTCCATTAATAAATACTACCTCTTGATCATTATGAGAATAGTCGTAATAAATATATTCATATACTATTGGTGCAACTACTTTACCCGTCTTGTCTATAAGGCCCCATTTGCCGTCTTTTTCTACCCTAGCCAATCCTTGATTAAAATTTCCTGCATCGTCATATATAAAAGGTATAATTTCCTTACCTGTATTATCTATATATCCATGTTTTTTCTCTTTGGCTACATGTGCTAATCCTTCACTAAAGAAAAACGCATCATCATAAATCATTGGAATAACTAATTTACCTGATGTATCTATGTATCCATTTTTGTAGCTCACATTGTAATACTGGTTAACCTCTTCTATACTAACAATTGCATAACCATTTTTAAAATAAGATACGCTGTCATATATAGCAGGTACAACCTCTTTACCTGTATCAGACACAAAACCGTATTTACCATCTATTGTCATCCTTGAAAAGCCTTCGGATATATCAGCTACACTATCAAAATTAGTAGGTATAATTGTTTTACCCTTATTATCTATAATCCCCCATTTGCCATTTACCTCTATTTTAGCAAGTCCATTTGAAAAGCTATGTGCATATCCCTTAAGATTTATAGTTACCTTTCCTGTTTTGTCTATAAAATCCCATTTGTCACCTTTTTTAACTAAAGCCAAGCCATCTCTAAACGCATAGGCCTCATCATAAATAGCTGGTACTACCATCTTACCATTAATATTTATGTAGCCCCATTTGCCATCTTTTTCAATGTTTGCCAAGCCTTCGTTAAAATAGCTATATTCCCCGTCCATGTTATACCCTTTGCCTAACCAAATAACATTGTCTGTTCCTGCTGCAAAAGCATTAGAATACATAGATAAGCTTAGAATTACTAATGCTACTAGCACAGCTGTGCTCTGTTTAAATGTTTTTTTCATAAATTTGCCCTCCTATTGCTGATTTTTTATATAGACACCATATATTATGGTAATCTTTTCACATCAATCATTCTCACTCATTATTGTATTGAACAAAGTTATTATTCAATGATTTTGTAGATCCAAGCTACCTCCCACGGGAGATTGTTAATATACATTGCTATTTAATTTAAATTTTTTTGCTTTTTTTATTTCTTGAGTATGCATAGGCACCTCCAAATAAGGCAACTAGTGCTATTGCACTCCCTATAATAATTCCTATAGGACTATTAGGCTGCTGCTCTATTTCCTCCATCTCAACTTCTATTGGTGAAGTTTCGTATAGTAGCATAAATAGCTTATATAGTATTTCTAAGCCTTCCCTTCGACTCATCTCCATTTGTGGCATTAAAATACCACCATTATCTATTAATCCATTTTGCACCGCGATTGCTATGTCTTCTATAGCCCAGTCAGCAATTGAATCACTGTCTACAAAACCTAAATAGTCCTTTGGGTTTTCTGGATATACATACCCTTTTTTATCTACAAGAGTTCTACCACATAATGCAATAAGCTGCTCTTTAGATATATTGATTTCTCCTCTAAATGTATTGTCAGTAAAGCCCTTTACTATTTGGTCTTTTTGAGCAGAAGCTACATAAGGATAGTATTGATTTAATTTTTCAATATCAGTAAATGTTGCTTCAAGCTCCCTATCTAATGCAAAGAACATTTTTACAAGGGCCATTGTAAAGTCATAGCGATTTAAAGGAGCTTGTCCGTTAAATTTATCTCCATCAAGCTCAAAGTATCCCTTAGACACCATAAACTTAATTGCCTTTTGCTGACTTTCTGTCAGTTCTCCTATATCACTAATATTGATATTATTTTCTATTATACTATACTCTCCTGAATACCTTGTACTAAACTCAATAGACTTTGTAGTACTGTTATACTGACCTCCCCAATTATCATTGCCACCCTTATAGCTTACAAATATGGTTGCAAGCTCATTGTCTGCTGGAAATGAAAAGCTAATAGGATATGGCAGTTCACTTATCTCTTTTCCATTGCTATCTACAAATACTATTGTATAGATTCCTTTGTCTTTACCCTTTTGTATTTGCAATGTAATATTCCCTATTTTGTTTCCAAGATTTCTTACATCCTCACTATTTATGTAAACTGTATGCTGATTATCTCCCAAAAGGATACGTATGCCATTTGCTGTTCCTAATGAGTCAACAGCTGATTTATCAATAATTACAGACATTACCTTGTTTGAGTTTAGATTTTCACCCCTTACTCTAAGTACAATTTCAATATTCTTGTTTAAGGTAATATGATTACTTTCTAGGATTTTATTGAACTCTGACTTTGTACTTTCTGCACTGTTTAATGCTTGTTTTAAGGTGACCTTATCAATAATGACTTTATTCTTGCTGCTTTTCAAAGCAGTAGTACTAGAATTTTCTATTGCATATTGAATATATGTTACAAGCTCACTATTGGCTCTATCATTTGGTTGTTCGCCTTTTAATCCTGCTATTATATCTCTCAGAAAGTTTATGAATTCTCTGCTCTCTTTAAAATCTTTAACCTTAGAGTAATCAAATGATAGGTTAGGTTCTGGATTCACCTTTGTTATGTACTTACTGAGCTGCTCCTCTGTTAAATACTCTCCATTTTTATTGTACTTTATAAGCTGATAAGACTTTTTGCCCTCATTGTTGACTGCTTTGATGATGGCATGCCCCTGACCCATTTGATAAAAATTTGCTCTTATATTATATGGTAATTCTTCATATAAGCTGTTTAATATAAGATCCATATTATCATAATCCCATGTTTCAAAGGTTTGAATATGAATATAGAACAAATTATCTCCTAAAGGATAGATTTTATTTATCTTTGTAGTAAATAATGATGATGCGTCCCAAGGTTGATGTACATATACATATCCGTCTTTATAGCGTTCTGGTAAATGTTTTTGAAAATCCACATTTACGCCAAATAACTCCACAGCTTTTTTATTAATATCTATTTCTTTATATTTCTTTTGTTCTTCCCACTCTTCATATTTTTCATCATCTAAGTCAACATCTTCATATTTAAGCAATGTTTCCTCTCTCGAAAGCAAATCAATCATAAACCATGCAAGGACTTCCTGGTCTAAGTTACTAATGTCAAATTCTTCATGATAGAAGAACCTAAAATTATTTAAGAAATCCATAATATCCATTTTCTCTTCTCTACTTTTATCTTTGTATATGTCTTTCATATTAGAAGACATAAGCATGCTTTCTAAATTGTTTATAAAATCATCTAAGCTATAGTCGTATATCTCTATATAAGGTGCACCCCTTGAGTTGTTAATTAAAATCTCACCTTCATTCAAAGAATATTTATTATAGATTTCTTTATACTCCTCTGCAGTTATGAACTTTCTATTTTCGTAATTTTCTCCTTCAGAGTATTCTTCAAACTTTAGTCTTTCATATGATTCATCATAATGCAATATGCTATATAAATTTGCGGTAGCTTTTAATTCTTTTCCTTCTACTTCCTTCACTATAAAAACAATGTCCTCTATGAACATTTCTTTATCATCTTGAATATCTGAGCGATAAGTAATGTCTTCATAACACAAATATGTCTTGTTTCCCTCTTGTTTTAAACCAATGCTTACATTATTCATTGTTCCATAAATAGAATATGTATTTTCACCTATTATATATGCCTTTGAACCATTAAAGCCCCATATTATGTCTCTATGTGTGAAGCTATCCTCAGCATAAAGTAAATATAATTCCTTCTGTCCGTCTCCATCAAAATCTATTAAATCTGCATAATATAGTCCTCCGCTATTTCCCACTTGATAATCTTCAATAATAGCTACTCCATGTGTATCTGTACTTGATTTAATAACGTCTAAATATGCTTGTGCCATTTGTGGTGAGACTTTATCTCCCCTTTCAGTATTCATAGCTTTTGCTGGTACTGATGTTATAGAAATCAATAAAGAAAAAACGAGTACTAGACTGATTAATTTTTTCATAATTCTATCTCTCCTTAGCTACATTATACTTCTCAAAATTTTAAACTGCACAAAATAAAAAACCTTAAAGCATTACTTATTAATCATTTTTATGTCGTATATATATTAAGATACAAATAACGCCCTCTAGGTTTTATTTATTAAAATATTTTTTATAATAATATTCTATTTATTATTTAACATCTCTCTTAAAGTATCTGCAAAGCCTGTTCCGCCAATTACCATTGCATAGTTTAAAAACATAACCTCATCTATTTCCTTTTCCTTTATAAAGGTTTCAATGTTTAGTTTAAACTGTCTTGGGTCTACTATATATATTTCTTCATAATGTGGTATTAGAAATGGAACAAAAGGATTTGCATATGAATCTTTAATTACAACTATTTTTTTACCATTTTTAACTTCCGTTCTTATCCTGCCCCAAGGTCTATCTCCACTAATAAATATTCTATACTTTCGCTCCTTTGATGCATGACTCATATCTAAAACATTCATCTTTAATGGCCCTTCATAGTAAATATGATATTCATTTTGGATAAATGGTTTATATAAATATATTGTGTCTGGTGATTCTTTAACTTTTTTGTCTAAGGTTATTGAATATAGGGAACCCAGATAATTCTCTACCTTTTCCACCTCGTACTTGTCAAGAGCAACAGGCTCATCATCTATATGCTTTGCAAAGGCTGTATATGCGTAATAGGCTCCAAGTGCTGTCCAATGATGGTCACTTCTAAAGTATATATATTCATCAGCCTTTTCTTCTAAAATATCATATGCATTAACAGGCTCTATTCTATCATTAAAGTTGTCATTGACAAACTTTATTGCATCTTTCTGAGAGGATGATAAATCTTTATATTTTTCACTCTTTATGAATTCAATTTGTGTAGGAACTAGCACAGAGTATATCTTTACATCACTATCCATCTTATCTGAAAAGTCATTAATTACATTAGCATAGGCCTTTCCACCTGCTTCATTAGAATAAAATATTTCCATTATCTTGTTGTTCACAATGAGAACACTACCTACTTTTCTCTCAACATTATTTTCCTTTTCTGCAGGAGTTACATTTTCTTCGGAAGATTTTTTGTCTTCAGGTGCTTCTTCTTTTTCAGGTAGCTTTTCTTTCTCCTCAATGTCACTATCAGAGCTTAATTTTTCGCTTTCTAATTCCTCTGCATCTGCTACTAGCTCTTCACCCTCTCCTTCCTCATAAGAAGGCTCCGTTAATTCCTCTGTATCTATCGGGAATTGACTTTCAAAAATATTGGCTCCTTCATAAGTAACTATACTTACTTCGTCCCCTGTCCCTATACCTTTTAAATCCTTGAGCTCCATACCTAATTTAACCATGCTTTCTCTCATTATAAAGTTATCTGTAAAATAATCTTCAAAATCTCTAAAATAGTTTCCTGATAATACATTCTTTATTGTGAATTCCGGCTTTGATTTAAGACTTCTATTTTCTAACTCGGATATTGTTTGTGTTTTTGGCATAGTTATATTTAGAAATCCTAGTAAGGTTATGGGAAGAATAAAGAGTACTATTCCTAAGTTAAGCTTTTTCATAGGCTCACCTCTAATCTGTAATCTAAAACCTAAAATATAAAAATGGATTATATGTCATACCAATTAATAATATTGTTGATATTGCTAGCATTGTTAAATTAAGTAGTGGCCGTCCTACTTGCATATAACCATCATGCAAAATAGATTTTTTTGATAGCAATAAGTTTATATATTTATGTACGTTCTTTAAAAATGGTGTACAGGCTATAGTAGCCAGCAAAATAATATATATGTTATTGGCAAAATTAATTTTAAAATATGTATCTACTAGCTGACTATTCCCATATCCAAACATTATTCCAATATATTTGAAGGCATGTCCTAAGTCAGTGAAATAGAAGAATACCCAGCCTACAGTAACTGCAAAAACCAGATATATGTGAGAAAATATGCTTGGTATTCTTTTAAGTATATTTGAGAATACCGCCCTTTCAAAGAATATTAAGACAAAATAATACAAGCCCCAAGCTATAAAGTTCCAGCTTGCTCCATGCCATAATCCAGTCAAAAACCATACTATTAGAAGGTTACGAGCTTCGTATTTTCTATTTCCTCCTAAAGGAATATACACATAGTCCCTAAAAAACGAACCTAATGACATATGCCATCTTCTCCAAAATTCTGTAGCAGACTTAGATATATATGGATAGTTGAAGTTTTCTTTGTAGTTAAATCCAAACATTTTTCCAAGGCCTATTGCCATGTCTGAGTAGCCTGAAAAATCAAAATATATCTGAAGTGCAAAAAGGAATATTCCTAGCCATGAGCCTAAAACTGTCAGGTCTGTTAGCTCTGATTTAAGAAATAGCTCTGATATTCCTCCTACGTTATTTGCTATTATAACCTTTTTGCTTAATCCAACGAGAAATCTGTTGATTCCTTGATTAAAGGTTTTAGCCGTAATCTTCCTATTGTCTATATCGTATGCAATATCCTTGTATCTAACTATGGGGCCTGCTACCAGTTGATGAAATAATGACACAAACAGCAGCATTTTAAAGGGTGATTTTTGGGCTTCTACTTCACCTCTATAAACATCAACCACATAGGAAATAGTTTGAAATGTATAGAATGAAATTCCTATTGGTAAGTTAAAGCCAGTGTAAGGGATTTTTACGTTCATTATGTACTCTATATTTTGGATAATAAAGCCTGTGTATTTGAAAAGGATTAAAATAAAAAGGTTTATGGTTATAGATGATATCAGTGCTGCCTTACTCTGCCACTTACCCCTATACTTTTCTACAATCAAACCATGATAATAGTCTATAGTAGCACTAAAAATCATTATAGTTATCCATACTGGCTCTCCCCAAGCATAAAAAGCTAAAGATAAAATTATTAGTATTGCATTTCTGTATGTCTGATTTTTAGAAATAAAATATAATATTAAACTAATAGGTAAAAACAAATAAATAAAAACTAAGCTTGAAAAAACCAATCTGTCTCCCCCTTTAAGTCGTAAAATCTGTGCTTATAATTACCTCATCCTCCTTAATATGACAAGGCGCTACTGTTAGTTTAGCTTCTGTATCTATAATTGTCAATTATCTGTGCTTTTGATTTAATATACTCAAAACATTATTACATCCATCAATTTATACTGTTTTTGAAAAAGGAAAATAAAGCATCAAATTCTAACCTCATTATTTCGTTTTTTAAATGAATAAAGTTAAACTCTCTTTGGATAACAAAATCCTGAATAGTAATTTCAGCTAACTCTCCTCTTTTTATTTCTTCACGGACTGCATCCTCATACATAAAGCTAATCCCTATTTCTTTTTTTATCATCTCCTTTATGACATTAACATTTCCTATTTCAATAGTTTTTTTAAAATCCTTTAAGGTATGATTTTTATCAAAAAGTCCCCTTTCTAGGACTTCTCTAGAACCAGAGCCTGCTTCTCTAATGATTACTGTTTCATCCTTAAGCTCATCTAATAAAACAGGCTTTTTCTTAACTAAATGATGGGTAACAGGTGCTACCAATATAAAAGGAGCCCTTTTACATAGTCTAGTTTCATAGTCAGCTTTGTTAAAGAGACCTTCAATTAATGCAAAGTATATTTCACCATTTTCTAGCATTTGAAGCACTGTCCTTGTATTATCAACATACATGGTTATATTGTATTCTTTGAAGGTGTTCATAAACTCACCTAGTATAGGTGGTAAAGTGAATTCTCCAATCGTCAAGGTAGCTGCAAATTTTAATGTCTTTTTCTCATTATTTATTTCTTGAAGCTTCTGCATAATAACCTGCTCATTTGCTTTTGCATTTAATATATGCTTATAAAAAAGTTCGCCTGCGGCTGTGAATCTTAGCTGTCTATTAGAATACTCAAAAAATTTACAGTTATAATGCCTTTCCAAAGATTGAATATGCTGAGTTATAGCAGGCTGGGTTATAGATAACTCTTTTGAAGCTTTTGTATAGCTTTTATTTTTACATACAGCTAAAAATGAATCTATTCTCATATCTAGCATTTTTCTCACACCTTTATAAATTTATATTATAAACATATAATTATTTATAATTAGATTTTATAATTAGTAGATGTTAAAATCAATATTGAGTTTAATTTTAGGGAGTTGATTTTATGACATTTATAAAAAGAAATACATTAGGAATATTCTTCACAGCTATACTTGCATATATTTCAGTATTTATAAGTAAACTAATGCCCTACAACCTAATAGGTGCGGGAGTTTTTGCTTTATTAATAGGTATGATATTAAATCCTATAGTTTCTAAATACAAAATATTGCATAAGGGTTTTGAATTTACATCTAAAAAAATACTACGCATTGCTATTATACTTATGGGACTAGGTCTTAGCTTTAAACAGGTAGTAGAAGTAGGCAAATTTTCTTTAATCGTTATGATATTTACTCTAGTTACCGCATTTGGTGGTGGATATTTACTTGGTAGGCTTTTTAATATGAATTGGAGATTATCAAGCCTTATTTCTGCTGGAACAGGTATATGTGGAGGTTCAGCAGTTGCTGCTATTGCACCAGTCATTGATGCAGAAGAAAGTCAAATCGCCTATGCAATTTCTGCAACCTTTATATTTGATATTATTATGGTAATTCTCTTCCCTATAATGGGAAGGTTCTTTAATATGTCAGATCTAGGCTATGGACTATGGACAGGAACTGCTGTAAATGACACATCATCAGTGGTTGCAGCAGGCTATGCTTTTTCTGATATAGCTGGAAACTTTTCTGTCATTGTGAAGCTTACTAGAACCTTATCTATTGTGCCTATTGTACTAATTTTTTCTTATATTAATGAAAGGCTCCTTAGAAAAAGCGATAAAAGCTCTTTAGATAATAATATTAATATTAATACTCATACTAGAAAAAAAATTAATCTCAAGAAAATCTTCCCCTGGTTTATTTTAATGTTTCTGGTTATGGTAGCTATTAAAAGTACTGGTACAGTACCACAGGCCATAAGTTATTCTGTTTCAAATATAAGCAAATATTTTATGGTCATGTCCCTAGGAGCTATAGGTCTTAGAACAAATTTTAACAAACTAGCGAAATCAGGTTTTGCGCCAATGCTACATGGATTTATTATATCTGCATTAGTTGTAATAGTTTCCTTCTTAGTACAAATGGCTGTGGGACAAGTATAAAATATGTAATCGTTTTCTATATATTTTATCCCTAGCCTTGTTTTGTAAATAATTTAATCCATTTTTGCAAATAATTAATGTATTAGAAGTTATCATATAAGTAAAATTTGTGCTAGGGAGGAAGATTAATGAGTAAAGTTCTTTATATCAAAGCAAATGCAAAGCCTGAGGGCATCTCAAGAACCTTTAAGCTCTCAGATAGTTTTATTGAAGCATATAAAAGCAGTTACCCAAATGATGAAGTAATAACTCTAGACCTATATAAGGAAAATATAAAACCTTTAACAGAAGATGATATCAGTGCTATTTACAGCCCTAAAACTGACCAGAGCAGGAATCATCCTGTCTTAAGGTATGCATATGAATTTGCAGAAGCGGACAAATATGTTATTGCAGCACCTCTATGGAATTTAAGTATTCCTGGCATACTAAAGCTATATTTTGATTATGTCACTGCTACAGGAATTACATTTAACTATACTTCTGGCGGAGGTGTAGCTGGATTGTTAGAAAATAAAAAAGCAATTCACATTGTGACAAGAGGTGGAGAATATTCAGAGCCGCCAATGTCTGAATATGAAATGGGAGATAAGTATTTAAGAGTCCTATTAGGCTTTTATGGTGTAAATGATATTAGCACATTTGCTGTTGAAAATATGGATCGTAGTGATACAAATGTTGAAGCAGTATTAGAAAAAGGAGTTAAAGAATTACAGGAAAAGGCTAAAGACTTTTGATAATTAATATTATAAAACTGTTTTCAATTTATCTAAGTTATCAGTTAAATCTGATAACTTTTTTTATAATAAAATTTTTAAAAATTTTTTTAAAAAAGAAGGATTTTTCATTTTTGTGTCAAATATATATAATCAAATGTAAACGTTTACATTTTTAAGATTTTTAAAAAATCAGTAGTCTGCACGAAAAAATATAAGATTTTTTATATTTTTTTATCTTAAAATGTAACTGGTTACATAAATAAATTAAAGGGGGATTTTAAATGTCAGATTTAGCAAGAAAAAAGGCAGTTGATACTGAGCACTCGCTATCAGCGGTGGATGCTGCTAGTAGACAAGGTTTCTGGGCAGTACTTGTAGTTATGGTGGGCTTTACTTTCTTTTCACCTAGTATGACAGCTGGCGGTAACTTAGGAATAGGCCTTAACATGAAAGACTTCTTCCTCGCAATGATTTTAGGTAATGCATTTTTAGGTATTTACACTGGAGCCCTAGCTTATATTGGTCAATCTACAGGTCTTACATTAGACTTACTTGCTCGTTATTCATTTGGAGAAAAAGGTTCTTATTTATCTTCCGTCCTAATCAGTTTTACTCAAATAGGTTGGTTTGGCGTGGGCGTTGCTATGTTTGCATTACCCGTAGGAATATTACTAGGTATTAATACTACTCTTCTAATTATAGTAACTGGAGTATTAATGACAGCAACAGCTTATTATGGAATCAAAGCACTTGCAGTTTTAGGTTCTGTAGCAGTTCCTCTAATAGCTGCATTAGGAATTTACTCAGTAAATTATGGTATTAATCAGGTAAATGGTTTTGCTAACGTTTTTGCAGACGTTCCTGCAGCGCCAATCACTATGGCAGCAGCTCTTTCAATAGTAATTGGAAGCTTTGTTAGTGGTGGAACTAGTACTCCTAACTTCACTCGTTTTTCAAAAACTTCTAAAATTGCAGTATGGGCTACTGTAATAGCTTTCTTCATTGGAAATAGTATCATGTTTGTATTCGGCGCAGTAGGCGGAGCAGTTACAGGAACTCCTGACATATTTGATATACTAATCACTCAAGGACTTATGATACCTGCTATTATTGTATTAGGATTAAACATATGGACTACAAATAACAATGCACTATACACGGCAGGACTTGGACTTGCAAACATAACTAAAATTCAAAGTAAACCAATGGTACTTGTTGGTGGTGGAATTGGAACAGCAGCAGCACTTTGGTTATATAACAACTTTGTATCATATCTAAGCTTGCTTGGTGGTATGATACCTCCAGTTGGAGTAGTTATTATAATTCACTTCTTTATGAACAGAAAACAATATGAAACTGAAGGTTTCAAGCCTGTTTCTGTAAATGTTGGTGCTATAGCAGCTGTTGTAGTTGGGGCTGCGGCAGGAGTATTCGTTAAATGGGGTATTGCACCAGTAAACTCTCTTGTAGTTTCTGCAGTAGTATTCTTCATAGCTGAAACTATGAATAAAAAAAGAGCATAAATAAAAATTATCATAAATGCTAAAACACGAATCAAATTAAGAAAGGAGATATTAATATGTTAATTAAAAATGTATTTCTAGAAAACAGCACTGAAAAAACAGACATTCTTGTTAAAGATGGTAAATTTGAAAAAATAGCTCCTAATATTACAGCTCCAGAAGGGGTAGAAGTTATTGATTGTGATGGTTGTATGGTATTACCACAATTTATAGAGTCTCACGTTCACCTTGACTCTGCACTAACTGCAGGAGACCCAAGATGGAATTTATCAGGAACACTATTTGAAGGTATAGCTTGTTGGTCTGAAAGAAAAGAAAAATTAACTAAACAAGATGTTAAAGACAGAGCTAGAGAAGCTATAAGAAAGCAAGCATCAAATGGTATCGGTCATGTTCGTACACATGTTGACGTAACTGACCCAACACTAGTTGCTTTAGAAGGACTATTGGAATTAAAGGATGAATTAAAAGATGAGGTAAATGTTCAAATAGTTGCATTCCCTCAAGAGGGAATTATGAGCTTCCCTAATGGTGAGCAACTAATGGAAAATGCAGTTAAAATGGGTGCTGACGTTATAGGTGCTATACCACACTTTGAATTTACTAGAGAATATGGTGTTGAAAGCTTAAACTTCATAATGAAATTAGCCGAAAAATACGATAAATTAGTAGACGTTCACTGTGATGAAATAGATGATGAACAATCACGTTTTGTTGAAACTTTAGCAGCAAGAGCTTATGAATCTGGATTAAAAGAAAGAGTTACTGCAAGCCATACTACTGCAATGCACTCCTATAACAACGCGTACACATATAAGCTGTTTAGGTTATTACGTATGAGCAAAATGAATTTTATTGCTAACCCATTAGTAAATACTCACCTTCAAGGACGTTTTGATACTTATCCAAAACGTAGAGGAGTAACTAGAGTAAAAGAGCTATTAGCTGATGGTATCAACGTTTCATTTGGTCATGATGATATATTTGACCCATGGTATCCATTAGGAGATGGCAATATGAGAGATGCTCTTCATATGGGATTACATGTATGTCAAATGATGGGCTACGAAGAAATTCTTAATTCCTATAGGATAATTACTCATAATGCTGCAAGAACTCTTAACCTAGGCGAAAGCTATGGAATTAAAGAAGGAAATCCAGCAAGCTTTATAGTTCTTAACTCTGACAACTTCTATAATGCGCTTAATGAGAAAAAAGAAGTATTATATAACTTCACTAAAGGAAAATTAATAGCAAAAACTGAACCAGCTAAAAAATCAGTTCTATTTTAATAAATAAGAGCAAAACAAAAGGAAAGGGGTCCCCTTTCCTTTTGTTTTGCCTAATTATCTATACTACTGCACCCAACAACAGCACTTCTTCATTCTGATTATATATTGTAGGAAATTGAGAAATAGGTAGAGGATTTACTCCCCGCCCAACTTCAATTGTATATCCTGGTCTTCTATACTCTTGAATAAACCAATCCTTATATCCTGCATAAGCTGCCTCTCCTGGGTTCTCAGATATAGGATAGCCACTAGCTCTTGAAAGCATTCGTCCAATAGTTAAGGCCTCAGGGGGAGCTAGGTTTTGAAACTGATAAAAAATCACCTCTCCCTGTGTATGATATGCAATTACCAGCCTGAAATTATGCTGCCTAGTGAAGCTTGCCATAGCAATAGATTCAGGCTCTGATAAGGGATACGGCCCACCGTAGTCTCTAGGAGCAGGCCCTGTTATTCCTTGCTTTATTTCTAATTCTTTTTCTTTTTCCCATAATGCTGGATAATTTAGGTTTAGATCTGTACCTCTAATATTCGCTTTCCATACCCTTGGTAATGGCAAGCCTGTCGTATTTAACCTAGCAGCCTGTTCATATTCTTCATTAGGGTAGTTGGGCCAATAGTTTACTAAATCTACCCCATCAGGATTGACCATAGGTATAATATAGATGCTACTCCTGCTCCAAATATTAGGAACATTATACCCTCTAATATTCTCTTTGTTTGCATATGCCTTAGAAAAGTTTTCAATAAATTTCATTAGTAGGGTTGTAGTTATCCATTCATTTGCATGATGGGCTGCATTGTAGGTCACCTCATTAGGTCCATCACCTAGCTTTATGCAATATAAATTTTTGCCCATAGAGCTATTTCCAATGGAGCTTACTTCAATAAATGGATATCTCGCCTTTAATCCGCTTATTTGCCTTTCAAGAATATCATATGTGTAATCAATATCTGTAAATACAATATCAATCCCATAAGGCACTACTATTCTCTGACCTACAGCTAGATTATTAGGAGCAATTCCCGGATTAGCAGTTAATATTGCACTTACAGTTGTGTAAAACTTAGAAGCTATACTGTATAATGTATCTCCTGATTTAATAGTATAGGTATCATGCCCTAATAAAAGTCTGTCGAATACCTTCCACGTTGCAGGACCTACGATGCCATCAGGGGTTAATCTATTATTTCCTTGGAAGGCTATGACAGCCTGCCTAGTTTGAGCACCAAATATTCCATCTACTGCTCCTGGATTATATCCTATCTTGTTAAGAAGACTTTGAACCAGCTTGACATTTGGACCTCTTGAACCTAAAGTCAAAGTTTCCATTATCATTCCACCTTTTCCCTTTTTAATATATCTTATAAATTAGGAATGAATTTGTGGCTGTCCAATTTCCTTTTATCTTAGGGCCAAAATTAAAAACCTGAAGATTTTACTCTTCAGGTTCTCTTTTCTTAGTCAATTATAATATTGTAATGTTTTCAGCTTGTGGGCCTTTTGCACCTTCAACAACATTAAAGCTTACTTTTTGACCTTCTTCTAAAGTTTTGAATCCTTCTTTGTTGATTTGTGAAAAATGAGCGAAAACGTCATTTCCTTCTTCTGTAGTGATAAATCCAAATCCTTTTTCTGAATTAAACCATTTTACTGTACCAGTCATGCTTTATTACCTCCGAAATTTTTATTCCTTTAATTCTCTGTAATATTAAATAATAAATAAAAATTCCGAAAATCTGTACTCTAACTTAGCTTTGTTCTTAGATACTTCGAAAAATATTCATATATAATTAATTTACTTCCGAATTAAGGTTCTCTATTAGTATATACCATATAAAAAATATTACAAGTGTTTTTTTGATTTTTATAAGAAAAACATATCTTTTTTAGAAAAAACTCCAAAAATCCCACCTGTATGAATAAATAATATTTTTCTATAATGCTTTAGTTTTCCTTTTTCTATTTCCCCTACTAACCCAAGCATTGCTTTTCCAGTATATACAGGATCTAATATTATTCCCTCTAGCTTTGCAAATCTATGTATGAATCTAATTTCCTCAGGACTGCTTATAGCATATCCTTTGCCTACATATCCATCCATAATATTAATATCATCCTTAGAAAACTCTATTCTTTCTCCTGTATATTTAAAGCTATCTTCTAGAATATTCTTTATTCTCTCTTTAAAATAGCTGCTATCATCACAAACATTAAATCCTATTATTTTTGCACTGTTTTTGTATGCTAAATTTGCATAAAACAAGCCTGCATAAGTGCCTCCAGATCCTACAGCCGTAACTATAGCATCAAATTTAAAACCTAGATCAACTTCCTGCTTCAATATTTCTTCCATTGCTCTATAGTATCCAAATGTGCCTATACCATTAGATGCTCCCTCTGGTATTACATATGCCTTGTGCCCTTTTCTATTCAGCTCATCTGCTAATTCTAGCATTATATCTGTTCTTCTTTCCCTGTAATCCTCCGGTGCAATGAATTTAATATCTGCCCCTAAAATCTTATCTAGAAAGTAATTTCCCTCTATATCATCTTCCCTAGTCCCTCTAAGTACTAAGTATGATTTTAACCCTAATCTAGCAGCTATTGCAGCCGTAGCTCTTGCATGATTTGATTGGATTCCGCCACAAGTAATTAAGTAGTCGCATTTTTGCTCTAAAGCTTCTTTTACTGCAAACTCTAGCTTCCTTATTTTATTTCCCGATATTTCTGTTCCTGTCTGATCATCTCTTTTAATATAGATCTCTACATCTCCTAGCTCTTTAGACAACCTGTCTAGCTTTTCAATCTTTGTAGGCAAATTCGCAAACTTCAAAGCACTAGGTAAACTCATATTATCCCTCACTTTATATATTATTTGTATTATATTAGCTTATGATAACAGTCTCCTTATATAATAGCTTATCTTGTCTATTATAATTATCATTAAAGAAATACCTAAAAGCAAAAAGCCTACTCTTTCCCAGTTCCTCCATGTAATGTTCATAGATAATATGGTTCCTATGCCTCCAGCTCCTATAACACCTAAAATAGTAGAATTTCTAATATTAGATTCTAATCTATATAATAGAAGGCTTATAAAGGTCGGAAAGGTGTGTGGTAATAGTCCATTGCTATAGCTTTGAAGGTTTGTAGCACCAGTTACTATTACACTATCTTGAATGTTTTTTTGTGTGCTTTCTAGTACTTCACTATACATCTTTGTAAGTACACCTGTAGTATATATGCTAAGTGCCATGGCTCCAGCTAAGGGTCCAGGTCCTATTCCTCTAAAGAAAATTATTGCTGTTATTATAGGTGGGAATGTTCTTAAAACATTGATGGCGCCCTTTAAAAACAAAGATACTCCTTTGTTTGGAGCTGTATTATATGCAGTTAAATAGGAAAGCGCTAATGCAAAAATGCCTCCAACAATAGTAGCAAAGATGGCTATGAAAAAGCTTTCTTTTATACCCTCTATGAATTTAGGAAAATATGAAAGGTCTATTTTTATCATTCTCCCTAATATCTGTCCACCTTGTCCTAATCCAAGGATAAACCTGTCATAGGATATATTTAAGGATTTAATAACTAAAAACATTAGTCCAATTATTATTAGAGGTATATATATACTCTGTAGGGCTTTATATTTTTTATAGGAGCTTATGGATTTAAAATTAATATATGATTTCTTTAGGTAGCTTCTGATAAATAAACTAGATAAATCTATTAATAAAATTGTTGTGAATAAGATTAGTATCAAGGTTGATAAGTTATCGTATCTTAAATGATTTAAATCTCTCCACATAATTTGTCCTATACCACCAGCACCTACCAGTCCTAAAATAGTAGCACTTCTAATATTAGTTTCGAAAACTATAAAAAAAACTGAAATAGACAGCTCAAACATGTGTGGTAAAACGCAATACCTTAAAACCTGCAAAGAACTTGCTCCTACAGATATAGTTGAATTTAGCTGGTTTTCATTAATTGACTGGATATATTCCCTAAATAGCTTTAAAGACATTAAAAATGCAATAATAGTAAGAGCTATAATTCCCGAAAATTTTCCTATGCTAAACACGCTCACTAAAAGTGCTGCCCAAATTAGGCTAGGAATAGTTCTTAAAAATGAGAATAAAGCTGATAACAATACTGAAAATTGCTTGTTTGGAGCAATATTGCTAGCAATAAGTAATGAAAAGGGTACTGCAATAAAAACACCTGTAATAGAAGATATTATTGCAATTTGTATAGTTTCCATTAGCTTCCCGAACACTTCATTCCTATATGACATATTTGGGCTTAACATTCTTTCAAAAAGATTTAACATACTAGGGATCCCTTTAAATAATCTTATGAGGCTAAAATTAACTTTGTATCCAAGAAATATTAAGATTACTGCAGTTCCTAATATACATAAATATTTATATGCTTTCTTCTTAAAGATATATTGCTTCAAGGAGTTCATCCCTTAAGTCACCTGCACTTCCATCATAGACAACCTTCCCATTTTTAAGCCCTATAATCCTCCGACAATACTTCTTAGCTAAATTTACATCATGAAGATTAATCATTATTGTAATATTCTTTTTTTCATTTACCTTTTTAAAATAATCCATTATAGTTTGAGAAGTAGACACATCTAAGCTAGAAACTGGCTCATCTGCTAGTATTATCTTAGGTCTTTGGCAAAGAGTCTTGGCTATAGCAACTCTTTGCTTTTGGCCACCACTTAATTGATCTGCCCTTTCAAACATTTTTTCACTTAATCCTACTTGTCTTAAGGCGGTACTGGCTCGTTCATAATCCTCATCACTAAATATACCAAAAATCGATTTAAAGGAAGACTTGTAGCCAAGCCTTCCTACTAAAACATTGTCTATAACAGTAGATCTATCGATTAAATTATAGTCTTGAAAAACAAAGCCTATACTTTTTCTAATACTTCTTAACTGAGAATTACTCAACCCTGTAACATCTACATTGTCAACTAATACTTTTCCCTTATATGGTCTAACTAATAAATTTATTGTTTTGAGTAAACTGGATTTCCCACTGCCGCTTGAGCCTATTATGCCTACAAATTCTCCTTGCTTTACTTCTAGATTTACATTGTCTACTGCTAATACCTTTCCATCATACAGGACAGTAATGTTCTCCAACTTTAGCATCCAATCAACTCCTATTGACCTTCTTTTAAGTCCACATTCATGGTTTCTGCAGTAGTTCTTATAATATCATAATCTGTATCTGTAGCCTCTTCAAAGCCATACATATTAAACAGCTCCTTTAGAAGTGAGCTGCCTTCCTCTGTACCTGCTATTTTTAATAATGCAGCCTTAATCTTATTTTGAAGCTCCTTATCCATATCTCCTCTTACGGTTACGCTTATATTAGGAATATAATCTGTATAATCTAGAACCTCTGTTTTCTCCATTGCATCAGGAAACTCATTTGCATACCTTTCTCTAACATCTACAAAGGTAACTGCAACGTCCACATCCCCATATAAAAGAAGCTGTAATGACTTGTCATGCCCGCCACTATAAACATAATCTATATCCTTTTCAATATCTATTCCTTCCTTGATTAAATGTGCTCCTGGGAAAAGATATCCTGATGTTGAAGATGGATCTACAAAAGCTACTGTCTTACCTTTAATATCCTCAAAGCTTTTAATTTCTCCATCTTTTCTTACTAAAAACTGTGAGCGGTATTTAGCTTCACCGCTTTTGTTTAATGCTGTAAGTATAACTTGTGCATTGCTCTCTTTGTTGGCTAAAACATATGCAAAAGGCGGTATAAATCCAAAATCAACTTGACCAGAGCCTAATCCCTCTACAACTCCAACATAGTTAGTAGCTGTAAATCCCTCTACCTTTATTCCAAGCTCTTCAGAAAGCATATTAGTTAAAGGTTCTACAGATTCTATTAATTTGTCTCCGTCTCTCATAGGAACAAAACCCATCTTAATGACCTTTTCCTCTTGTTTTGTACAACCAAATGTTGAGATTACTAAAGCTATAATTAATGCTACAAAAATTATTCTTTTCATCTTCATACCTCCTAGTAATTATATCAATTATA
Source organism: Proteiniborus ethanoligenes (assembly GCF_900107485.1). Taxonomy (NCBI): domain Bacteria; kingdom Bacillati; phylum Bacillota; class Clostridia; order Eubacteriales; genus Proteiniborus; species Proteiniborus ethanoligenes. The sequence continues at coordinate 37,939 of NZ_FNQE01000008.1, read as the reverse complement.
GAATATGTTATTAGCATAACATTTGCAATATGGTTTTTTTATTGGATATTATTTTTCCTAGGACTGATTCTTCTCTTGCCTATTATAATATTCTTCCCAATCAAAAATATATTCGTTTACGTAATCAGTCCATTCCTCACATAATTGCTCAGCATTTTTACCATATATCTCCTCATATTTTGAATTGAGATCTTCTGCATAATATATCTCCATAAATTTATCTATTCCATACTCATCGATTAGATATTTTACGAAGGAATAGCTTAATGTATAGAATGAATCCACAAGTTCAAATGAATCTCCATAAAAGTCTAGCTCCAATTCCTCCAGTTTACTAATAGCATCGATTGCTATTTGGTTTTCCTCTGTTAGATAAAACTTGGAATAAGGAATAATAATTTCGTGTAGATGAATTGATAGGTCCATGTTGCTGAACTCCCCTTGTATCACTTGAGCTAAACCTTCAGTTAAAGCTAAATGGCTACCATTTCGTGCAATAAGATGGGCCAATTCATGTGCCAAAGGTGGAATACCTTCCTTAAAATCATCTGCATTTATATTTACTTCTAATATAAAATAATCATACGTAACAACAAAGGAAATATTTCCATAGAGAAACTTAAAATTTATAAGACCATCAAAAGCTTCTCCTTGCTTCTCTTTATATTCATCAAGCCAGTTTGGTTTATTTAGATATTGACTAATAGATTCTACTAAATAATCTACTTCAGTTAAAAATTCTATTACATCTTTATACCTGTGCTCTACATGAGAAAATTTTTCCCATTCTCTAACTTTGATTTTGCCATATTTAGATATGTAATATCCTTTTCTTTCTTTAACAAAAAAACCACTTTCCTTATCCTCAAATAAAAAAATTCCTTCTTCTATAGACCCTGTGTGCTCTAATGGCTTTTCTAAATCTAGTGATTCTACTCCATTTATTTTATTATTTAGGTCTGAATCCGCCTCTCCTTCTGCTTCAACATCACTTGACAACTCTGTATGGCTGTTTTCACCAGATATTAAGCTGCTCCTATTTCCACCTAACAAGCCATTACTTATTCCTATATAAATTATTATAGACACAATAAGGATAACTATGGTTAAAGAATATTTCTTCTTCATATTGTTGTCTCCTTTATAGTTTTGTGTAATCTTAAAACCTTCACTTTGATTGAAACTTAGTTTTATATATCTATATTAGCAAACTGACTTTGATAAAGGTTGTAATAATGGCCACCTTTGTCTAACAGCTCTTCATGACTACCTTTTTCTACTATTTCTCCATGATCTATGACCATAATAATATCTGCATCTTTTATAGTGGACAACCTATGGGCAATTATAAATGTCGTTCTATTTTCCATTAACTTAACCATAGCCTCTTGGATTTTAAGCTCTGTCCTAGTATCTACTGAAGATGTTGCCTCATCTAATATTAATATATATGGATTAGCTAGGATTGCTCTTGATATGGCTATTAACTGTCGTTGTCCTTGGCTTAAATTGGTTCCACCTTCATTTATATAGGTATCATAGCCTTGAGGTAGCTTGTTTATAAAGTCCTCAGCCCTAGCTAAGGCAGCGGCATTTTTTATATCCTCATCTGAAGCCCCTAAGTTCCCATATTTAATGTTTTCCCTTATAGTTCCCGAAAACAAATAAGTATCTTGTAGTACCATGCCGAATATTTTTCTTAAGCTATTTTTTTCATAGTCCTTTATATTGATTCCATCTATTTTTATATCGCCCTTATCTATTTCATAAAAGCCCGTCAATAAATTTACTATAGTGGTTTTTCCTGCTCCAGTAGGTCCAACTAATGCTATATTAGTTCCCGGATTTACCTTAAATGATATATTCTTTAAAACTGGTTCGTCCTTCTTATATTCAAAGCTTACATTTTCAAATTCTACCTTACCCTTAATATCCTTTATGATAATAGCATTATCACTATCCTTTCTTTCTTCTGATTGGTCTAATATCTCAAATACCCTTTCTGCACCTGCTATACCTGATTGTAAAGTGTTAAATGTATTTGCAAGCTCATTTAATGGTCTTGTAAATTGCTTTGAATAAGAGATAAAACTAGCAATAACCCCCACAGAAATAACACCTCTAAGGGCTAAGCTTCCACCAAATATGGCTATAATCCCAAAGCCAAAATTGTTTATCACATTCATGAGAGGCATGATAAATCCAGACCAAATCTGTGCCCTTACTCCCACTTCTCTCAATATCTGATTTTGAGCTTTAAACTCATCTATTACCTTTTCTTCATTGTTAAAGGCCTTTACCACATGTATTCCTGCTATGGTTTCTTCAATATGTCCATTTAATCTACCTAAGGTTTTTTGCTGCTCTCTAAATAAAAGCTTAGTTTTTTTTGCTATAAATCTAGTAAGGAAATATACCATAGGTACAGTAATCATGCTTGCAGCAGTCATTAATGGGCTTAAATAAATCATCATGGCCAATGAACCTAGTATACTAACCGAAGATGCCATAAACTGTATAATAGATTGAGATATGGTAGTGCTTACATTGTCAATGTCATTAGATAGCCTACTCATAATCTCTCCATGAGTATGGGTATCAAAAAACATAATAGGTAAGGATTGAAGCTTTTGAAATAGGTTTTCTCTTAATGTGAAAACCACTCTTTGAGCAATACCTGCCACTAAATATTCCTGTAAAAATGTAAGCATATTATCTACTATGTATATTGATAATAATATTAACATAATGTGCCTTAGCTTTTGAAATTCGACAAGATATTTCCCTGGAAATATGGCATCTATTGCTTTACCAATAAAATAAGGAACTAATAATCCTAAAAGCCCTGATACCATTATAAATAGAAAAGCTATAAGCAGCTGTTTCTTTTCGTTTCTAAAGAAATGCCATAATCTTTTTAAGGTGTATCTAATATCCTTTGCCTTTTTTGCAGGCATAATAACACCTCGTCCCCCTGCAATGCCTACAGGCCCTCTTTGTCCATGTTTAGGAATCAAGACTATGCACCCCCTTACCTATTTGGGAACGGTATATATCACCATATACTTCACAGCTTTTCATAAGCTCTTCATGTACCCCTAAGCCTACTATTTTTCCTTTGTCTATTACAATAATTTTGTCTGCATTCATTACAGATGTAATTCTTTGGGCAATTAGTATGGTTGTAGTATTTTTCAAATACTCATTTAATCCTTTTTTAATATTTCTTTCAGTTATTAAGTCTACTGCAGAGGTACTATCATCTAAAATAAGGACCTTAGGCTTTTTTATAAGTGCTCTGGCGATGGATATTCTTTGTTTTTGACCACCCGATAGGTTCACTCCGCCTTGTCCTATATATGTATTATAGCCATCATTAAATGATGTAATAAAATCATGGGCTTGAGCTATTTTAGCTACCATTTCCACTTCTTCATCTGTTGCATTGTCGTCTCCCCATTTTATATTGTCTTTTATGCTTCCTGTAAACAATAAAACCTTTTGAGGGACTATAGCTATTTGTTCTCTTAACTGGCTAAGACTAAACTCCCTTATATCTATATTATCAATCATTACTTTACCCTTAGCCACATCATAAAATCTAGGTATTAGATTTATTAGAGTAGATTTCCCCGAGCCAGTAGAGCCTATTATTGCAAGAGCCTCACCGGGATTTACGGAAAAGCTAATATTCTCTAATACATATTTCCCACTGGAGCTATATTTAAAATACACATCATCAAATTCTACTTTTCCCTTTAAGCCTTTTATTGGAGTAGGCTCATCTTTTACGTCTATAGTATCCTTTGCTCTAAATACTTCTCCTACCCTCTCTGCTGAAGCCCTTGCTCTGATAAACATATTTAATACCCTAGTCATTATCATGAGAGCAAATAAAACTTGAGTCATGTAGTTTATAAAGGCCATTATTTTACCTACCTCCATATCACCTACATTAACTCTTAAGCCACCAAACCATAGGACCATTACTATACCTATATTAACTGTTAATGCAACTAAAGGATTAAATACTGCAACTATTCTCATACCTTTTAAGGTAACCTCTTTTAAATCCTGATTTACTTTTCTAAAGCGGTCTTTTTCATAATCAAACCTATTAAATGCCTTAACCACCCTAATACCAGCCAGGTATTCTCTCATTACACCATTTACTTTATCTAAGGCCTTTTGAATTTTTGTAAATATAGGATAGGAAATCTTTAGATTTATACCTATAATTAAGCCTACTACAGGAACTACTCCTAAAAGTATAAGTGCCATTTTAGGATTTAATAAAAATGCCATTACTATGGCTCCTAAGCCTAATACAGGAGCTTTTACAAACACTCTCATCATTCCATGAGCAAAATGCTGTATTTGATTTATATCGTTTGTCAATCTAGTAATCAATGAGGCATCCTGAAATTCATCTATATTGTCAAAGGAAAATCCCTGAATTTTTATATACAAATCCTCTCTTAGGTCTGCACCAAAGCTTTGAGATACTCTGGAAGATACTATGTTTCTAATAACTGCACATACAGCACCTAAACCAGTCATTAAAAGCATAATACCTCCTAGTTTAAGTACATAGTCCATATCTCCTCTTTTTACACCATTGTCAATTATCTTTGACATGATAGTAGGCTGAATTAAATCTCCAACAGTTTCAAGAATTAGAAAAGTCAGTGCAATTAGAAATTGTCCTCTGTATCTATTAATATATTTATTTAAATAGTTCATATTCATATTAGACTCTCCTCAATTTGATATACAATAATATTATATTATTTAGACACTCTAAATACAAATGTAAACTATAGTTAATACTAATGATTGTAACAAATAAAACTATAGGCACATTTAAAACTTTTTATATTGTTTATCCGTCTATGTATTGTAAGACAATTAAGATACGTATCGAAAAAGGGGACCTCGACTTTATGAGAAACAAAAATTTAGAAAAAGTACTTTCAGAACAGATATTAAACTATAAAGAAAAATACTATAGGCTAGCATATAGTTATGTAAAAAATACTGATGATGCTTTAGACATAGTGCAGGAATCTATATATAAAGCTATTACATCCTTAGATAAAATCCAAAACCCAGAATATATTAAAACTTGGTTTTATAGGATTGTAATTAATACTTCATTAGATTTTTTGCGAAAACAAAAGAAAATTGTAATAGCAGATGCTGAAACTTTGGAGTTTTATAGCCCTGGGGCAAATGACAATTATAAGGATTTAGATTTGCAAAAGGCATTAGATAATTTGCCCCCTAATTATCGTAGTATTATAGTGCTTAGATATTTTGAAGATTTGAAGATAGAAGAAATAGCAGATATTTTAGAGCTAAATGTTAACACAGTAAAAACCAGGTTATATTCTGCACTTAAAAAGCTACGATTAAATATGGAAGAATAATGTTTAGGAGGCATAGTATGAATGATAAGAAAATAGAGGAGTTAAAAAAGCAATATATGAATACACCGATTCCCGAAGAATTAGATTTTTTAGTAAGAAAAACTTTAAAAGACGGAGGAATAAAGACTATGAAGAAAAATAATAAATACAGATGGATTAGTATAGCTGCTTCAGTAGCTGTAATATTTACTGCAAGTGTTAATATTAGTCCAACCTTTGCAGATGCATTGTCAGAGGTTCCTGTTATCAAAGGCTTAGTTAAAGTACTTACCTTTAGAGAGTATAAAGTAGATGAAGATACCTATAATGCTAACATTAAAATACCTGCTATAGAAGGTTTAGAAAACAAGGATTTGGAAAATAAATTGAATGAAAAATATCTACAGGAAAATAAAAAATTATACGAGGATTTTATGTCTGAAATAGAAGATTTAAAGGCTAATGGTGGAGGACATCTAGGTGTAGATAGTGGATATGAAATAAAAGCTGACAATGATAGAATTCTCTCCATAGGTCGTTATATAGTAAATACTGTAGGTTCTTCATCAACAGTATACAAATTTGATACTATTGATAAAAGAAATGAAGTTTTAATTACATTACCAAGTTTATTTAAAGATAGTAGCTATATTGACATAATCAGTGAAAATATTATAGATCAAATGAAAGAACAAATGGAATTAGATGGAGAAAAAATTTATTGGATTGAAGGATATGTAGAAGAAGGGTTTACAGAAGTATTTGAAAAAATATCAGGGGAGCAAAACTTTTATATAACTGAAGAAGGCAAGTTAGTTATTTCCTTTAATAAATATGACGTGGCGCCAGGCTATATGGGAGTAGTAGAATTTGAAATTCCTACTGATGTAATTTCTGACATATTGGTTAGTGATGAGTATATTAGCTTGAGATAATTACTAATTAACTAGTATTTCAAGGACAGACCTGATAGTTTAAGGTCTGTCCTTTTAAATTCATGACATTCAATGGAGTAATACATCATTACTTTTATTAGTGAGTCATCTGATAGTAAAACTATTTCCTCCAATTCCTCAGGGTAGCTCTCAAAAGGTCTTGTAATCTCTACTGCTACAAAAACTCTAGTGTGAAAGCCTTCCTTTCTAAATACAAAAGCAAATCTTTCCTTACAGTTTAGCCTAATTTAGATTAACTAAAGATTTGATCTTGGATTTAATTTCATTAAGTCTGCTTAATGAGTTATTATCCGTATTTTTGCATTTTAATATCTCCATATACATATTAACTCCAGTTTCGTATTCCATCAGTTTATTTTCAATACAATATTCCATGACATAAATTAAATCTTTATAAGTCTTCTCATAATCGAATGAAAGGTTAGAGTTTAAAATGCCTTCCAATTCTTCATACATTATTTTCCTTAATTTGTTTTCTTCTTCCTCTATAAACTGATTAATCTCTTCTATGCTTTCTTTGTCCAAAAACCAATTTAAAGCTAAGCTGTTTTCTTCTAAATGATTTATATCAGTGGGCCCTGTAAGACCTACAATAACTCCAGGATTTTGAATTGTCCACGAAATGGCTAATTGAACTGGTGTCTTTCCGTGTCTATTTCCTATCTCCCTTAGTTTTTCTGCTATTCTCATACCTGAAATCAATCTAGATTTCTTAAATAATGGATCAATGCTTCTAATATCATTATTTGTAAATTGTGTGCTGCTGTTAATTGTCCCCGATAGTAAACCCCTACCGGTTATACTAAATGCTATGATTTTAAAATCATATCTTGCTTGCAATTGATGAAGCTCTCTATACCTACAAGTACTAACTGGACTCATTTCAGCTAAGACAAAAGATATTTCTCCTAAATCTAGATATTCTATAGTTTTGTCAAAAGGTAAGTGGCCAACTCCGTAGCATCTTATTTTTCCATCTTGTTTCAAGGATTCTAAAGCTTCAAGAGTTTCATCTACAGGTGTATTAGGATCATGGTAATGAACTTGATAGACATCTAAATAATCAGTTTTAAGTTTTTTTAGACTTGTTTCACAGGAGGCTTTGACAAATTCTTTGGATAGATTAACCTTATTCCCTGCAGCGAGCCCGACTTTAGATGCTATGGTAATCTCATTTCTAAAGGGTTTAGTAGCTTTACCAAGTATCTCTTCTGCGTCCGGATAGCTGCTTGAAGTATCATAAAATCTTATACCTAGTTCGTAAGAATGTTTTAATATTCTTATCATTTCTGCTTCTTCAAGTTTAGCTCCATAAGCTCCACTTAATGCATAACAGCCATAGCCGAGAGGTGAAATAGGCAAGTCTAACAAAGATTGTTTTTTAGTCACTATTATTCCTCCTTTGAAGGTTTTCTATTTTCCCAATAATTTTTTCTAAATGCATTTTTACTTTCTTCAATTGTTTTTCTTTCTCTAAAATTTCTAAATGCTTTGATTTTACTCCCTCAAGCAAGGTGTTAATATCCTTATTGTCTATGGTTCTATTTTCTAATCCTCTATCAATCCTTTCATCAATTTCTAAAAGTTTCTTTATATCCTCCAATGTAAACATCATTTCCTTCATAGCCATGATGTTTTGTAGTTTTTTAATATCTTTTTCAGTATAATGTCTATTGTTTTTTCTTCTTTCAATAGTAAGAAGCCCAATCCTATCATAATATCTAAGCGTTTCAATTCCAATGCCATATTCCTTTGAAACTTCTCCAATTAGCATACTAATCACCTCTATAAATAGTATATACCCTTGAGTTAACTACAGGTCAAGATAATATTTCAAATATAATTAACTTATAGAATCTTAATTTTATCTATAAAAAAACAAGGTAGACATTTTTCACTATCTACCTTGTTGCCCTACTACAGTTAACACACTTTCTAAGCCTCTTTAAGTCTTGTAATTGTAATCTTGCCATCTACTTTACTTAAAGTTTTAACTTTTAAAGTTGGATTTACTACTCCAAATTCTTTCATAATACTCTCAAGTATTTTGAATTCTTTTCTTTTGATAATAACTTCAATTTGATATCTTTTCTCCTCATTATTTCCTCTAACAAGAGAATTATTAACTGTATATCCTGTCTCTCTAAGTCTCTTTGATATTTCTATAACCTTGCTTTTATCATTCAAAAATAAGTCTACTTCCAAAATACCTAAGGCTAACCTATCTTCAATTTTATTACCAATGAAAACCCCAACAGTCTTACCTAAGGCATATGCTATGGTAAATTGAAGGCCTTCCGAACTAGTAACCTTACTAAGAATAGTTGCAAAAATCATAGCATCTGCAAAAACTAATAAATAAACCGGATTCATAATTTTTTTAGACATTAATATTGTTTTTAAGGTCGCTAAAACATTTGTAAAAGCAGTTACCAAAAATAGACCTATAAGTGCAAACATAAGATTTGTTGTCATTTCAACACCTCCCTTTAGAATTTTTAGTCATCAAAAAAACTAACATACAATTTGTATGTTAGTTAGTATTTAATTAGTCGTATACATACTTAAATTAATCCGTATTGAAAATTCAAGATTGAATAAATCTGATCTCTTTAGAGATTATATGTATAAAATAAGCGATAAGTATGAAAATCATCATCATATTCATAAAGTAATGATAGGATTATTACAAACAATATTTTGTGATACTTCAATTGCTTTTCAACTATTAATCTAACCTTTTTATTATACTACACATTTCAGCTATTTGCAAGTATGATTGTTGTAAATATTTCAATTTCATCTATAAGAAAAAACTGCAAAATATCATAAACTCTTAACTTCATTAGTTATTTATCATTACATGCAGTATAAAGCTAATAAGGCTCTTGTTCCTAATTTGTAAATTATTTGATATATTTACTAAGTTTATATATAATTGATGTAATTATACGCACAGGAGGTACAAGCCTTATGGAGAAAAATAAAACTATTTTAATTTTAATGTCTATAGTAGTTTTATCTACGGTATTATATAACGTTGAGATATCAAATGCTGATGCTGCCTTTGATATAGACTCTATTAGTTCTAAGCTAAAGGAAATGGTTTATCCTTTGACAACTACTAAAGCTGGCAATGGCTTTGAGGATTTGCAGCCTTTAAAAGAAATATTAAAGGATGTTAATATCTTAGGAATGGGTGAAGCTACTCATGGTACTAAGGAGTTTTTTGAAATGAAGCATAGAATGTTTGAATTTTTAGTTGAAGAAATGGATTACAAAGCATTTGCCATAGAGGCTGAGTTTGGATGTCACAAAATCATAAATGATTACATACTTCATGGGGAAGGTGATATTGAAAAGGTTATAAAATCAATGAAGTTTTGGACCTGGTCAACTCAAGAAGTTGCAGATATGATAAATTGGATGAAGAATTATAATCAAGATCCTAATAATAAAGAAAAAATAAGATTTTATGGCTTTGATATGCAAGGTATTGATAATAGTCTTCAAAATCTTATTAAATACCTAGAAAAGGTTGATGATAGTAGTGAATTAATTTCAAAATCAATTTACTTTGCTGCACCGGATGAAAATAAGTCAACTATTGTCCCTTTATTAGAGCAGACAGAAAACTCTTTTAAAGAAAATAGGGAAGAATATATACTTAAGTCCTCTGTAGAAGAATATGAACTTATCCTACAGGATTTGAATACAATAAATCAAAATATAAAATATTCCGATTCAGTCCCAGCTCAATTTTCTATTGACTCACAGGTTTCCTCTGAGTCCTTTTCTACTATGTTTAATGCTAGAGATTATTATATGGCTGAAAATGTGAAATGGATACATGACTATGAAATAAAAAACTATGATAACCATAAAATAATGCTATGGGCTCATAATGGACATATAAGCAATCATTTCCCATATTATTTGTGCATGGGAGAACTTCTAAAAAACAACTTCAAGAATGAATACTATTCCTTAGGCTTCGACTTTTACAAGGGTAGCTTTGTTGCATATGGACAGGCTCGCTCAGATATGCGCCTGGGAATAATAGATATTGGCGAGCCTAAAAGAGATATATTTTCTTCTTATTTTAAGGAAACAGGCTATCCTATAAGCTTTCTAGATTTTAAGACCGCTTCTGCAGATAGTAATATAAAAGCTTGGTTATCTAGTGAGCAGCTAATGTATACCATAGGTGATAGTCTTCATGAAGGTTATGAGTTCGCTAATACTATACCCATTGAAAGCTATGATGGAATAATCTATGTTGAAGACACTAATGCTGCTGAAAGCATATATGTAAATGTTTTATCAAGCGTAAGACCTGTGCCTACGTCTCTTGGTAAAAAATCAAATGTGCAGAAGTCTACTGAAGAGGAGAATCCCGCTTCCGAGACAGAAGCTTCTACAGCTGTAGAAGAAGCAAGTAGCTCATCATTTAACCCAATTATTATTGTAGTTACTCTCTTTATCCTCATTTTAGGCTTTTATATTATTAAGAGAAATAAGAATAAAAATGAAGATAACAATTTTCCACAGTAATTAAATGCAAAATAGTATAGGGGACAAATTTGTCCCCTGTTGTCATTAAGCTATTTTGTTCTTAATATTAGTATTTATAGTAAGGAAATAGCCTAAAGCATAGCATATGGATATAACTACACTAAGTATTAAAACTTGAAATGCATTTATTCTAAAAATAATTAATTCATTTAAAAAGAATACTATAGATTTTATCATTTTAAAGGTTACGCCAAAGACTAACATAGCACCAAGGATTATCCATATTTTATATCCAAACCTATAATTCAATGCCCCTAGCAAGTTTGTAGCTGATACTACTACTAGAAAGAAGAAAAACAATGAGAATATTATAAATATAAGATTATCCTTAGTTGTATGGAATAGCATAAAATCTAGCAAGGGCTCCCTGTCTATCATTCTAACAAATATAGGATCTAATTTTAAAAGTATACCTTGTATAATGGCAAATATAAATGATACTAGAATATTATTCACTATTAATGATTTAAAAAAATCCTTACGAGTTACACTAAAGCCTATAGCTATGGGAAAGCTTTCATAATACATAAGGTAGCTATAGACTATAAAATATACTATTATTGACATCATATTAGACCCTGCAACAGAAAGTTGTCTTATACCGTTTATTCCGTTACTAATGCCAGCATACATATTGTCACTATAAAAATTCATTATATAGAAAAAAATATTAGCTGCTAATACTACTAGCCAAAATACTATAATAGACTTTTTTGAATCTAAGTTTTGAAACCTAATTGCTCGTCTAGTACTGTCCATTTATAAAGCCTCCTTTACATGGGAATTTTCTGTAAGATATACAAATAGCTTCTGTAACGGCATAGGGCTTATGTCTATATTGTTATCTTTTAGTCTTTGCTTTTCTTCACCTGTTAATCTATGAAATAATCCTACTATAACAGATGTACCAAATTCTTCTTTATGGATTACTCTTTTTCCCTCTATTATAGGGGCAATATTTTCCTCTTTTCCATTTAGAAAATATGCTTTCTCTATTAAATTATTTACCTCATCTTTTATATAAACGCTCTCGTCCTTTAATATAATTACCTCTTCAAATAAATTTGTCACCTCATCAATTAAATGAGTAGAAATAATTATTGTTCTTGGATAATTTTCTATATCTTTTAAGAGTAAATTGTAAAATTTATATCTATGAGCAGCATCTAAGCCAAGGGATGGTTCATCAAATATGGTTAGCTTTGATCTTGAGGCTAAGCCTAATATAAGCCCTACAATAGTTTGATTTCCTCGTGATAGCTTATTGTATTTTTTATTTGTATTAAAATTAAATTCTTTTATTAAAAAATTTTTATAATCCTCGTCCCAATCCTTATAAAGGATCTTAGCCATGTTGAATATTTTTTTTACCTTAATATCCTCTACTCCAATACCTTTTTCTCTTACCATACAAATATTCTCTAGAGCTTTAGGATTTTCAAATACTTCTTCACCGTATAATTTTACTTCACCGCTGGATTTACTTATTTGATTAGCAATTATGCTCAATAATGTGGTTTTTCCTACACCATTTCTTCCAAGTAGTCCATAAACCTTATTTTCCTCTAGCTCTAAGCTTAAATCTGTCAAAACTTTTGTATCTCCATAAGATTTATTTAAATATTTTATTTCAAGCATACTATTCCCTCCCTTTATACTTTAATAGATATTCAACAATATCCTCCATAGGTATTCCAAGCCTACTGGCTTCATTAATTATTTCAGGCAATATCTCCTTGAAAAACGAATCCTGTCTTTTCTTTTGGACTATCTTTTTTGCATCTTCTGCTACAAACATGCCTAGGCCTCTTTTCTTATACAATATTCCTTCATCTACTAAAATATTTAGACCCTTTCTAGCAGTGGCTGGATTTATTTGATATACGTTTGCAAATTGATTAGTAGATGGTGCCTGGTCTTCCTCCTTTAAGTTGCCTAAAAGTATTTCATTTTCTATTATTTCAGCAATCTGTACATAAATTGATTTATCAGAATTTAAATCAAGCAAGTTTCCACCTCCTGTTAATGCAAATGTTCATTGGTTGGTTAGCTATGTAACTAAGTATATATCTTTTTAAAGTTTTTGTCAATATATTCTGGAAATATTTTTCAAACGAATAAATTAAAGCCCTTCAAATTATTTGGCTGAAGGGCTTTTGATATAATCCTAAATATTTAGGTAATTATTCTTAATCTTTCTATTCTATTTTTTTCTACATATTCAATAATAAATTTTATATTATCATGCTCTATGGTTTCTCCTGATTCTGGTACTTTTCCTAAAAGTCCCATTACAAATCCGCCAATAGAGTCGAAATCCTCTGATTCTATATTTGTACCTATCATATCATTAATATCTTCTATTTTAATATTTCCATAAACAAGGTATTCATCTTCTTTTATTACTTCTATTTCTTTGACTTCTTTGTCATATTCATCTTCAATGTCTCCAACTATCTCCTCAATTAAATCTTCTATGGTTATGAGACCTTCTGTTCCACCATATTCATCTAATACAATAACCATATGAATTCTGTTTGTCCTCATCTCATCAAAAAGCTCAGTGATTAGTTTAAATTCATAAGTAAAGTATGGCTCTCTCATATATTTTTTAAGGTCAAATTCTGCCTTGCTATTTTCTAAAAACAATAAATCTTTAACATGTAAAATACCAACTATGTTGTCTGTGGTGCTTTCATATATGGGAATTCTAGAGAATTGTTCTTGCTTAAATATATGGATAATTTCTTCATAGGAAGAATTGATTTCGATTGCAACCATATCAGTTCTGGGGGTCATAACATCCTTAGCTTTAGAATCACCAAACTCAAACACGTTGTATATCATGTCCTTCTCTTCAACCTCTAAAACTCCTTCTTCATGACTTACATTTACTATTGTTCTTAATTCTTCTTCTGTAATAAAGGGCTGCTTTCTATCTGTCTTACCCCCCATTAGTCTAATTAATAAGTTTGTTATACGCGTTAAGAATAAAATTATTGGATTCAATATAATCGTTACAATATGAATAAATTTAGCTACCCTAAGAGACACTTTCTCAGAGTTTTGTGCAGCTAAGGATTTTGGAGTTATTTCTCCAAATATAAGCACTAATAAAGTCATTATTCCTGTTGATATACCTACACCAGTACTGCCATAGTAGTCAATTGCTAGAGATGTTGCTAGGGCAGAAGCTCCTATATTAACTACATTGTTTCCTATCAGTATAGCACTCAGTAGCTTGCTTGGATTTTTAACTAGCTTATCTATTGTTTCCGCGCCTTTAATATTGTCCTCTAACATCTTTTTGATTCTAATTTTGCTTAAGGTCATAAGAGCAGTTTCTGAAGCGGAAAAAAAAGCTGAAAAAAACAATAATAGGATTAAAAAAATAAACTTCCACATGGCCTCAGGGTCCAAAGTTTCATCACACTCCCAAATTTTATATATGCTTTTAAAGTTATTATACTTTATTAATAGCATAATATCTATATAAAATTTTTAAAAGGACTTTTAGAGGATACAATTATAGCTCTATTACAAATTAAACTAGAGGCTACTTTATTATTACGATTTAAACTAATGCATTCTTTCTAATTTCATTTAATTCTTCTTCATTAAATAAGCCTAATTTAAATAATTTTAAAAATTCTTCAGAAGCTCCGCTGTGGAACAGCAATAAATCATCTGTGTTTATTGTTATCCGTATTCCTTTATCAAAAAGTTTTCTAGCAGGGTGATTTTTTATATCTTTAACAGCTCCTAGTATATAATTACTGCTTGGACAAATATTTAATCTAATGTTTCTTTCTTTTATAAGATCAATTATATAATCACTAGATGCTGCCCCTATACCGTGCTGAATTTCGTCTATCTCTAATAACTCTATAGCTTTTTTTACATTTTCCTCTGATAAGAATTGTCCTGCATGAACTTTAAGCTTAAGACCTTTTTCTCTAGCATATTTATAATATTCCTTTAGTCTATTGTATCCATCTAAAGTTTCCTCTCCATATGCGTCTATAGACATAAAAACTCCGCTTTCTATACAAGGAATTAAAAACTTATCTAAATCCTCTCTAGACGTATTTATAGCCATTCCTACTTCTGGTCTAAAATCTATATATTTATTATATTTTTCTTTAATATGGATTATTGTATTGAAAAATCTTTGATTCTCAGGGAAATGCATTAGCTCATGACAATCTATACTAGTTTCTAATATCTTTACACCGTCTTCTATGGCTTCCTTTACAGTTGCCTCTATTAAAAATGCTACATCTTCTTCCTTGCTAACACGTTTATTTACTTCGTTGAATATATAGCTATTTAATTCCTTAACTCCATCCATTTTACTAGGAGCTTTGTTTGCATTCCCACCTGCCCACTGGTTAAAGGTGGTAAACCTCATGCCTGTGCTGCAGTGATTATGTACATCTCCTTTAGAAACCTTTCTTAGCTTCAATAAACTTTCTTCTTTTAATCCTTCCTTAAACAATAGGTTATCAGCTTTGTTCATATGCATACTCTCCTTTCAGTTATGTTGCATTTAAACCTTAACTACACCTTTTTTACAAATTCTGATTTTAGCTTCATAGCCCCAAAACCGTCAATTTTACAATCAATATCATGATCTCCATCAACTAAACGTATATTTTTTACTTTTGTACCTATTTTAACGACTAGTGAGCTTCCTTTTACTTTAAGGTCTTTAATTACAGTTACAGAATCACCATCGCTCAATACATTTCCATTTGCATCTTTGATAACCTTTTCATTTTCAGTGTTTTCAGCTCCTAGCTCTGCAGTCCATTCATAGCTACATTCCGGGCAAATTATAAGATTTCTATCCTCATAAGTATACTCAGAATTACATTTTGGACAATTTGGCAATTTAAACATAACATTATTTCCTCCATTTCTTTTTTATCTAAATATATTAAATTTACTTTTCTTATGGGCTCTTAAACAATATGTTTTTGGTTTTATAATCTATATACAACAACTCCCTATAGGCTTATATATTATCACAGTTTCCTCATAGTGACAAACCTCTTAATATAGGCCCTTGTTACAAGCAATTAAATGTTTGCTAATATCTTTTCTTAATAGATTATTTTCTTACTGTTTTTTTCGACATAATTATTCAGAAATATGAATATTATAGGAGTTTTATACTATTTATTTTTTCTATTTTTTGTCGATATTTAAATATATAAGGTTTTTTATAATATTACTTGTAGGGGGATGATATCGTGACCATGGAAAACACGAAAAAAAGAGTAATGGATTGGTTTAAATCTACTAATATTAACCAGGAACAAGATAGTGTAGAGCAACAAATTTCAATAGCAGAAGCTACAGAAGAAGAGCAACTGCTCAATATTAAAAAAATTGAACAGGAAAATGAGCAAAACAATAATCATATTTTTTCAAAAGATAACCAAGACAAGGTGGTACTTGATGTAATTGTTTCTTTGGAAAATATGATAAAGGATCGCCAATTAATACTCTATAAAAACAAAGGGCTAGAAGAGCAATTATTTGCTGCAAACGAAACAATTAGTCGCATTAAGCAGGAATTAATGAAAAAAGACCAGCTACTTCAAGAAAAAAGCAAAGAAATCCGAGGATTAGAAAGCAGTTTAACAAATAAACAAATGAGCTATGACCAACTACTTGAAGATTATAAAGAATATCAGAACAATTCAAGAATTGAATATGAAAAGATTTCAAACCAGCTTGAAACGGAAATTAATAAATACAATAAGCTGAACGAGGAATCTATAAATAATCAATATCAGAGTATGCTGAAAATTAATGAGCTTGAAGAAAAAGTTAGAAGTCTAGCCACGGAAAATCAACAATATGTTCAGCAGTACAAGAAGATTCTTGATGAGAAATCTGAATTAATGAAAACCATAAATGATTTTACAGAAAGAATGTCCTTCTCCTTCTCTCAAAAGACAACAGTTTCTGCTCCATCTGATTCAGAGTAAATAGCTACAAAACACTTATTACTAGATGGAAAGGGGGGCCGCCAATGTCCGTTTACCAAGAAAAATTACTTGAACTAAAGTCAATTGAAAATAAATCTAACAAATATTTTCTGAAAGTAAGGCTCTCATTTAAGCAAGATATTGACATGCTTTGGGAAGTAGATGAGTCTACAGCTGAAAATTTAAAATCCATTACTCGATTTGATGAAAAGCATAAATATAGATTATCCTTCAACACTTCTCTGGATTTTGTCCAGAATCAACATATGGGTTTTTTAGTACCAACATATTGCGAGCAAAGTAACTATATTTCATTTTTATGCTCAGAAGATTATATAAACAAACTAATGGCTATTAAATATTGTCAGGATATTAAGGACTTGGATAAGATACCTTTTGTATTTGAAAATTATGAAGAAGAAAAGAAGCAGGAACAAGTAATTATCAAAGAAAAAGTACATAAAAAATATATTCCTAAGTTTACATTTGGTTCTGTTACCCTTATGAGTATTGTGTTTGTCATATTATTTAGCTATATAAGCCATATATATCTAAACAAAACTACATTTAATGAAAAAGCACTGGCTCAAGCAATACAACTAGATAATGAGATAATCCATGAGCAAAAAGAAAGCTTAGAAATAGAAAATGTTATAATAATTGAGGATTTTTCCTTTAATCAACCTACTATTCCTGCTATAGAGCTTGATAATACATTAACCTATAGTATTCCAAAGGGAAAAGTGGCCCTTACATTTGATGATGGTCCTTCCCAGTATTCAAAAGAGATAATGGATGTATTAAAGTCATACAAGGTTGGTGGTACATTTTTCTTCACTGGTACCAATGTCAAGAAGTATCCAGATTATGTTCAATATATTTATTCCAAGGGTTATTCCATAGGTAGCCATTCAATGACCCATGCTAATATGAGAACTCTTTCTTATGAAAAGCAAGAATATGAGATTATACAATCCATTAAATTGCTTGAAGAAATAACAGATGGAAAAATAAACTTATTTAGGCCACCCTATGGTTATTTTAATAAGCAGGCTAGAAATTTAGCGAATGAAAATGGCTATAGAATGGTACTTTGGAATAACGACCCAAAGGATTGGAAAACTCTAGATGCTGACAAAATATTTAACCATATTAAAAGCTCAAATGTTTCAGGCTCTATTATCCTTTTGCATGAATCTCAAGCTGTTATTGATGCTCTGCCAAGAATAATTGAGCATTTACAGGGTATGGGCTTAGAGATTGTGAGTTTGCAATAAAGCCCCTTATCTAACAAAAGCTTATATGATCCCATTAGCTAAGCAGCCTTTATTGAAACTAACTAGGTAAGTTCTATAATAGAAATAAAAAGTAAAACTTTCTTTTTCCTTATAAAAAAGATAAGAAGCTTTAGTTCTAATAGCTATTTTGAAATTATAAGTTCTTCATCATGATAAATACAGGCACTCCACTGATTGTTTCTTCTTTCTATTAATGTATGGTCACAGCTTATACATTCTTCTGTAGCGAAAGGACAACGTGGACCAAATCTACAACCTTCTGGTAGATTAATTTGATCTGGTAGTTCATCATCTATTTCTATACGTTCTCTCTTATGATCTGGATTGGGTACGGGTACAGAGGATAATAACACCTTAGTATAGGGATGTTGTGGATTCTCTATTACTTCTTTAGCATCTCCTATTTCTACTATCTTTCCTAAATACATAATAATGACACGGTCACACAAATATTTAATGGTGGATAAGTCGTGGGATACATAAAGCATAGTTAAGCCCATATTATCTCTTAAATGCTTTAAAAGATTTAAAATATCCGCTCTAATAGAAACATCTAACATAGATACTGGTTCATCAGCTACTAAAAACTTAGGCTCCGTTGCGATACCTCTGGCAATAGCAACTCTTTGTCTCTGTCCTCCACTTAACTCATGTGGATATCTAAAAGCATATTGCTCTGCCGGCTTCAATTCCGCAATCTCAAGAACTTCCAGTACTCTATTGTATATTTCTTTCTTATCCTTAATGCCATGAATCTTAAGAGGCTCTGCAATAGTTTCAAATATAGTGAACCTAGGATTTAAGGTCTCATAGGGGTCTTGGAATATCATTTGTACTTCTTTACGAAATCTTTTCTCTTCTTCTTTTGAATTAGCTATAAAGTCATGGTCATCAAAAACAATATTTCCATCTGTAATATCTTGAAGTCTTACTAAAATCTCTCCTGTAGTAGTTTTTCCCGAACCACTTTCTCCAGCTAAACCTAAAATTTCGCCTTTATTTATTGTAAATGAAATATCATCTATAGCTTTAACATAGGATTTTTTTCTCCTGAAAACATCTCTTATTCCTTTATTGATAGGGTAATATTTTTTTAAATTCTCTATTTGAATTAAAGGTTTGCTATTCATTATTCATCACCTCTATCTTCTAATATAAGTCTTTCCTGTACATGCTTCCATGTTTCTCTCTTTTTAGCTTTTCTTCTAAATGTGTTTATATCCTCAGTATAATGGCAGGCAACAAAATGCTCTTTGTCTACTTCCTTTAATTTAGGTAGCTCATTTTGACAAAGCTCTGTTCTAAATGGACAACGA
This sequence comes from Proteiniborus ethanoligenes, assembly GCF_900107485.1. Taxonomy (NCBI): domain Bacteria; kingdom Bacillati; phylum Bacillota; class Clostridia; order Eubacteriales; genus Proteiniborus; species Proteiniborus ethanoligenes. The sequence goes on along the minus strand of NZ_FNQE01000008.1, from coordinate 18,387 downwards.
GCCTGAAATCTACATCCCTTTTGCTCCTTCATTAAATTAGGTGGTGAACCTGGTATAGAAATCAACTCATCACTAATTTCTAATATACTTGGAAACGCATTTTGAAGTCCTAGAGAATAAGGGTGGTATGGAGCTTTAAAAAACGTCTTTGTACTGGATTTTTCCATAATCTTCCCACCATACATAACTATAATTGTATCGCATATTTCTGAAACGACAGAAATATCGTGAGTTATAAATACCATTGAGCTATTAATTTGTTTTTGAATTTGAAGAATTTGATTTAATATCTTATCTTGTACAACTACGTCTAATGCAGTCGTTGGTTCGTCAGCTATAATCAAGCTAGGATTTAAAGTTAAAGCCATAGCAATAATAGCTCTTTGCTTCATGCCTCCACTCATTTGGTGTGGATAGCTCTTTAAACGCTTTGCCTCAAGTCCTATGATCTCAAATACTTCCTCTGCCCTTTTAGTAGCTTCTGCTTTGGTCATGTTACTATGGGCGCGGATTCCTTCAATAAGCTGTTCTCCCACAGTATATACAGGATTTAATGCATTCATGGCACTTTGGGAAACCATTGCAATTTCTTTTAGACGTAGTTTTCTTATCTCCTCATTGTTTTTTTTAACTATGTCTTCTCCCTTAAATATCATTTCTCCACTGCTAATTCTCCCGTTTTTAGGTAAAAGCCTCATGATTGACTTAGCTAGGGTAGTTTTACCACAGCCGCTTTCTCCAACTAGGCCAAGACTTTCTCCCTGCTTTAATGTAAATGAAACGTCTTCTACAGCGTTTAAAATTCCTTCTTGAGTTACATATTCTATGTTTAAGTTTTTAACCTCTAATAAATTCATCCTCATCGCCTCCGTAATCTAGGGTCAATAACTTCTTCTAAAGCCCTTGCTACAAAGAAAATAGATATTAGCAGTAGCACTATAGATAATCCTGGGGGTATAGTCCACCACCAAGCATTTCTGGAGTTTCCTGTTACAAAGTTAATATGAAGTATTTGCCCCCAACTTGGTTTATCTGGATCACCAAATCCTAAAAAAGCTACACTTGCTTCTGCCATTATAGCCCAGTTTACCATGAAGGCCATTTCAAGCAATATTATAGGAATTACATTAGGCAAAATGTATTTAGTCATAATTCTAAAATTTCCAGCACCTGCTACTTTAGCCGCCTTAATAAAAGGTCTTTTAGATATGGATAATACCTGTGATCTGACTAGCCTTGCCACTGTACCCCAGGATAGTAAAGTTACTGCTAGAATAATATTTTTAATGCTTGGGCTTAATACGGCTGCCAATACAATAACAAAAGGGATAAAGGGTATAGAATAGAAAAAGTCTACAACTCTCATTAGTACAATATCTATAGCTCCTCCATAATACCCTGATATGATGCCAACAGTAGAACCAACAAAGGTAACTAAAACAGCTGCTAATATTCCTACTATTAGAGCAGTTTTGGTTCCTAAAACTACCTGTGTAAATACATCTCTACCTACATCTGTTGTACCAAACCAATGATTTTTTGAAGGCGGCTCAAGTCTTCTAATTTTTCCATCTTCATTATAATGACGCTCCCTTGGTTCATATGGAGCTATAGATTCGCTAAAAACTCCTATTATTAAAAAAAACATTAACAATACTACACCCATAAGAGCCAGCTTGTCCCTCTTTAGGTTTTTTAAAAACAATCCTCCGATTCCTTGGCTATTTCTCTTAATTGAGGCTGATTTCTTTTTATTAAAAATTTTAATAACCTTATTCATACTTTTCACCTCTCTGCTCTATTCTTTACTGCTACTTGTCATATGAAATTCTAGGATCTAGAACTGCATATAAAACGTCTGCCACTAGATTCATAATCATTAGTATAGATGAGATAATAATAAATGCACCTTGTGCCAAAGGATAGTCATGCCTTGTAACTGCTTGAACTATTTCTCTACCTAATCCAGGCCAGCTAAAAACGACTTCAATAAGAACTTGTCCCCCTATGGCAGAGCCTATGAATAGAGCCCCTGCAGTAACAACTGGTAATAGAGCATTTCTTGCAGCATGCTTATAAAGAATAGCTCTTTCTCTAAGACCTTTAGCATGAGCCATTTCAATATAATCCTCTGATAAAACCTCTAACATACTATTTCTCATAATCAGTAGTGGTGTAGCTATAAAATATAAACCTGCTACTAGAGATGGTAGAATTAAATGCTTTAGAAAATCTAAAGTTAAAAAAATTTCTTTAAAGGTCTCACCTGTATATCCTGATGTCCTCATCCCTTGAGCTGGCAGCCATTTTAATTGTACGGAAAAGAGTAATATGGCCATTAACCCTACCCAAAACGTAGGTGCAGAGCGAAAAAGCAGTGCAAGTGTTATTCCTGTTGATTCAGCTACACTACCTCTTTTCCAAGCCATCCATGCACCACCAAAAATACCAATTAAATAGGCAAATAGCATGGCTGTAAACATCAAAATTAGTGTAGCTGGCATTCTTTCCTTAATTATTTGAATAACTGGTTTTCCATAAAAAAAGGAATCTCCAAAATCCAGCTTAATTAAATCTTTGATGAATATTGTGTACTGCTTCCACTTACTATCATTCAAACCATATCTCTCTAGCATTAATTCTCTTGCTTCCTGTGATATTGAAGGATCAATTATAAATGCAGTTGGGTCACCTGGCATGGATCTAAACAAGAAAAAAATCATCGTAGAGACTAATAAAATCATTATAATCATTATTGATACTCGTTTTAATATGTATTTGAGCACTGAGCCACCGCCCTTCCTATTCCAATTGTCTTACATAATATAGAATCTATAAAGCATCTAAATTATCTATGCACTATAAACATAAAAGTCGAAATTCATCGACTTTTATGTTTGTAGCTTTATTTTTAAAAGTATTATCTTTTATTCTAGAGGCATGCGTAGTTTTCCATCTTTATCCCAAGTAAATCCTGCTTCCTTTAAGATTTCTCTTGCTTTTTCAGGATCGTATTTATCATATTTAATAGCATTTGGATTGTGCCAGAATTCATTAACAGGACTTATAACTAAACCAGCACCACCACGTCCACCATATCCATTTAAGTGTACATCTAATGCTAAATCATAATCTACTAAATGTGCAGTAGCTATTCTAAATGCCTTGTTATTAAAAGGAGCTCTATCTAAATTCATTCCTAAGTAGAAAAATCCTATGTCATTTACTGACGTTACTTCTAAATGACTGAATTTTCCACCTTCATTATTGCTTAATTGCTCTATATGTGAAGGTACTAGGTCAAAGGATAATAAATCTGTACTCCCTAGCTCTAAGGCTGTCAAGACACCTTCTGGAGAACCAAATATCTGGAATATGTATCCATCTATATTGATATCTTGGAAATAGTCTCTATTAGTTTCTGCTACTAGCTCTTCACCTGGTCTAAAGTTTTTAAATACAAATGGTCCACTTCCTATTGGATTACTGTTATCATAATTACGTGGGTCTTCAATATTTTCCCAAATATGCTTAGGTAGTATAGGAATTTGTGTCAATGTATTTGTAATGAATGGAGCATACGGATTTTTAAGATTAAATCTAACTGTATTCTCTCCTGTTATTTCGATTGTATCTATTGGCTCTAGGAATGACATAAAGTATTCTACTTCGTTTTCAATAAAGGACTCATACGTAAATTTAATATCTTCTACAGTTACAGGTTTCCCGTCGTGGAAGCTCATTCCTTTTCTTAAATGAACATCTACAGTAGTATCATCTATTACATCCCAGCCTGTTGCTGCCCATGGTTGTGGTTCAATTTCCGGACTCAATCTTATAAGCTTGTCATATATAAGTCTTAAGTTTCTCCATTCGTAAACACTTTTTGCCTTCATAGGATTTAATGAATCTAGGTTAATATTACTTGCTACCTTTAAAACTTTATCGTTAGTTTTTGGTTCAATAAACATTGGTGTCCATTCATTAAACAATCCTTCACCAGGTATGTTGATAACTCCTTTGTACTTGTCTTTATTATAAGCTTGCACGTTTGCACGGCTGTATAATGTAATTCTAGGAACATCTTCGCCTAATATTTCTTGTGCTTCAAATACTAGATCTCGTCTTTTCATAACATCCATTTCTTGTCTTTGAGCATCAGCAACTGCATCAAACTCATCGCTTCTATATCTATCTGTATTATTACCGCCTGGCTTAGCATTACTTGAATGATTTATAGAATGGATAAACATATCAGGATCTAGTCTTTCTATTCTACCAGACCATCCTATAGTATAAGCATCATAGTCTTCGTCATCACCATAAATACGATCTATTAATACTGCAAAATCAATAGGTTCAGCCTTAATATCTACACCAAGCTTTCTTAGCTCCTCAGCAACCTCATTAGCCATTTCATAGTTCACCATATTCGCTTCTGGCAGAGAACTTAAAATTGTTATGGATGGTACAATCTCTCCCATATTCTCATCTGATTTAACAACATTGCCGCTATCGGATTTGCCACATGCTGTCAGTGTTAAAATTAATACAAGTAATAAGATAATAAATAATTTTTTATTCAACACCATTCCCCCTCGTAATTAATGCATGAATTTTCTGTATTTTCTGTATAAGTCCATTCCGGAAGACTTTTGTCAATAGTATATGACTATTAAATAAATGTCAAGCCTGTATTTTTACAGGTTTATGCAGGAAATCGTTCCCATAAATGGAAGCTAATTTACTTAGTCCATACTACATCAGCCTTAGAGCTATTAATAAAATAAATAAAAAAATTTTAAATTTTCAGTATATTTCTGATATTTATTACAAAAAAACAAAAGACGTACTTATAAAAGCACGTCAACAATTTATTGATTTAAGAGAAAATCTTCGTTATTTTTCTATATTTTAATTAGGAAAATATAACTTTAGTACTATTTTAAAATAAACGACCTTCTAAGGTACATAGTGTCCTAGGATGATTTTTAATTGACCGTCTTTACCTATGATAAAATCATAAAAAAAGTCTTTTAGATGCTCGTAGCTTTCAATAAAAACTTCGTCTAAGGGATATATTCCATAAGTGCTATAGGTGCTATAGTTTGGTGCTACAAGTGGTGCAACTAAAACACTGGATTCTAGGGAATATCCTTCAATCTTATTTAAATCTTTAATATGAAAGCCATTAGGATTTTTTTCACCATCTGGCCCATCAGATATGAACTCCATTACCTTAATATTAATAGCCACAGGGACTCCATTTTCCATCTGAATATCTTCTATCTTCCCAAATATTTTTTTACCTCCGCCATCAAGGTATAATCCTGCTGTAGATTGCAAATCTACAACATTATAGGGGCCATCTGTGAATAAGAAACTTTCTTTAATTTTTTCTTTTGCTGTTTGATCTAAATCATCAGTAAACAGCTGTATCCTCGCTTTTCGCTGTATCTCATCATTTGTCATATGTATTATATTTTCATCACCTATATTTTCTTCTGTTGACTCTATAGCCTTATATGGAACCATATCAATATATCCTATCCTGTCATTGCCTTTATAAATATCCCATAACAGCACAGAATCCTCAAAGGTTTTTATGTCACAGTCACTTGGTATCTCTAAAGTAAAAAAGCTGGTTCCTACTACCTTAAATCCCTCGTTTAATGCCTTAGGCTTTTGATTCCCAACACTTGATATACTTTTGATGATTTCAGAAACCTGCTCGGACATAGACGTGTATTCTTGACTTAGTTCTTCATTATCAGGCGGATACTGTACATCAGATGGCATTCTTATAAAATAGGTGTATCCATTATCTTGTAGAACAATTTTCTGCCCAACAGGTGCTTGCTTCATATCTTCTTCTGTAATCAATTCTCCTATTACTCGTCTTAAACTAAAAAGTAATCCTCCTTGGTAGTTCTTTTTACTAAAAATATCAATACCATCCTCTAATTCTTCTATGATATATCTATCCTTCCATTCCTGTGGAAGTTCCATTGAAAACCCAAGTTCCTTGTTTTCATAAATAATCATATCATTAGATTTAGAATCTGTGCTCTGAGTACAGCTAATACATAATCCTAAAGTGCTAGCAAGTAGAATTATCATTAAAATAAACGTAAAACCTTTCTTTTTATGACGCAAATCAAATAAACTAGCAATTCTTTTTCTAAGCATATTTTTTCCTCCTCAAACAAATGTAGAGCTTCATTTTATATATATTCTACATTTGTAAAAAATATATATCAAGATATTATTTGAAATAATTTACAGTGTAAATATGGTAATTTTCTACTATATATTTTTTCTAAATCTTATAGGATTTATATAAGGGTTGCAAAAATAATCAAAATAAAAAAACTAGTGGCTTTCTATTATAATAAGCCTACTAGTTTTTTTGTTAGCAAGAAGATAACTCATTGCTACAGTTCATCTCCAGCTTTTAGTACTTATATAAATTGCATATAAATAATATACCCTAGTTATATTTTACAAAGGCAACCCCGTTGTAATCATCAACTTTTGCCATTCCATTTTTTTGATAAAACCCTACTGTTTTTTCAGTTTGCTCTGTCATTAAAACGATCTGACAAATTGATTTATATTTCTTTAGAATTAGTTTTAATAGTTTGCTGCCAATACCTTGTTCTTGATAGCTTTTTAGAATTAAAATATCTTGTATATAAATTATTGTATGCCCATCTCCTACTACACGAATTAACCCAACTAGCTTTTCATCATCCCAAGCAGTTACTACCTTCAGCGAGTTATCAATAGCTTTTTTCAGATTTATCTTGTCAGCTGTATAAGCATGCCATTCTACGTCATTATACAAATATAGCAATTCTTCAGTACTAGGCATAACATCTTCTTTAATTATTATTTTATTCATTATTATCCTCCTCAAATTTTATTATTTAATTTGAAGATGATTTCTTAGTCTACACACCTTATTCACTCCTTAGTAAAAGTAAAGTTTTTAAGTGCTATTTAATATTTACAGCATGGATGTATATATTATAGCATAGATTCTCAAAAAACCACATTTTTGCTTTGTAAATTCAGTTGCTTGAAAATTGTAATGTTATCCTATATATTAATAATATTATCCAATAAAAAATTCTATTATTCTTTAATATATGGCCTCGCATATAGATCCTTATTAACACCAAACTTCTTAGCTTGGGTTTCCCATCCTCTGTTGGCAATAAAGGTATACATACCTATGGGAATTAATTTTCTTGACATCAAATCTATAGCCTCCATAGGAATACTCTCATTATTGCTTATTGCTTCTGCTGCCATATCTAAAGCCTTTACTATATTTCTAGTCATTCCACCTAGATTTTTAATAGGATTTCCACTTATAGCTCCTCCTTCTCCTAATGCAAAACCTCCTAGCCATTCAAATTTGTTTCTACATGCAAAGTTTTCACATATCCTAAGAGCAGTGTGATTATGAAAATATTCAGGAAATCCACTGTTTACTATAGCAATTAAACTTTGTTTTTTATCTATTTTCTTTTCATTTCTGTTATTAGCTATAAGTTCAAATGCTCTTATCAATGGTGATGGTAAACTATCTACGTATAAGGGAGAGGAAATTATAATTATATCTGCGGCATTTACCCCACTGAAAAGTTCTTCTACGTTACTTTTAAGTATAGAACGTATATGAAGCCTTTCACTTGTATATCCAACTTTAATTAGCCCTTCAAGCAAATAACCTCCTAAGGATTCTGAGGTGCTATTTTTGACCTTAGGGCTTCCAATTAATAATAAAGCTTTCTTCTCCTTTAACATTTTCCCACCTCCAAAGCAATAAGCCTCTGCTTTAATTGGCTTATAATATCATCTTCTAATGCGTTTTTTATTGTTCCTCCCGTAAATGAATTATACCAATTTAGAGAATTTCTCCTAATAAGGCTGTTAAATATTTCTTCCATTTCACTATCTTCTTCTGGCATCACGCCAAGCACTACTATCTTTGGGTAATTTTTATATCTTTCCTTATGATGTATTTCACCTTCAATTTTTTTAAAGAATGGTAAGATCAGTGGAATTATTCTATCTACAGCTTTTTTGAGTTCAGATGAATATCCTCCATAGACAACAGGAGTAAGATATATTACAGTATCCATATTTATAATAGCTTCTGTAAGAGAACGACCATAGTCATCTATTATACAAATTCCTGGTGTCTTTACCCAGCAGCCAAAGCAGCCTATACACTCGCCTACTTGTTTTTCACGAAGTAAAACAGATTTCACCTCATATCCTTTTTCAACAAGTATTTCTTCTGTAAGTTTGTTTATTATTCCAATACTATTTCCTTCTTTTAATTCCCCATTAAGTATCAATGCCTTCAATTTACACAGCCTCCTTTATATACTATTTAAATCATTTGCAAATTTTCTATACCAGTCAGCCATGAATTTTAAATGATCTATCCCAAAATAAAGGGTTGATATTTCAAAATGTCCTGCTCCGTTCTTAATCATAGTCTCAAGATTTTGGAGTTCTTCTATTTTTTTATTGATATCATTGATTAATTGCTCTAAAAGTTCTTTAATCTTTTCCTTTGGGAGCTTTCCATAAAAAAATACCTTAGCAAGAATGTCCTCATAAGATCTCATAAAATCTATAGGCTCTTCTAACCAAGTCATAAATTCTTCTTCTCCAGTTTTATTAATAGTATATACCTTTTTAAATCTTCCATTTTCGATAACTTTTGTTGAGCTTATTAGCCCTTCTTTTTCTAATTTATTTAATGCAGGATATATGCTACCAAAGCTGGCACTCATAAAATTTGAAGTGCTATAAGTCATCATTTGTCTAATATCATAGCCTGTAAATTGCCCACAAGTTAGGAAACCTAAAATTATAAATCTTATCATTTTATCATTCCTTTTTATATATTTATAAGATATGTATCGTATTGATATATATCTTATAAATATTTGCCACAAAAGTCAATCTTTTTTAAAGATTTTTTATAAATGACTTTTTGTATAACCTATCCTTGCACCAATATCTTGTTCTTAATAATTTAGTATAAAAAATACCGTAAAATTCATTCCTGAATAATACGGTATTTTAATGGTATTAACCTGTTTATTTCTTCTTATGCCAAATATTTTTTATCATACTAGGTTTTAAATATTTTATTATTTGTTTCAGTAAATTAGATTATTACAATATTATCTGATTTAATTAAGACCTAACAAAAGATAAAGTACAACTCCCTTCAACATCCTCATCCTTCAAATATTGAAAATCATAATGCCTACTTGACAGAATCAGTTCAATGTTTAGCTGTCCTATTATATTTTTTAATATCTATATTTGGGACTTAACATCTATCGTTTATATATATATAATATCATATGAAGGAAAATATATCTCTCACAATGGAGGGCTTTAATGACAATCATCGGCTTTTCACTGATTATTTTTTCTGCAGTTTGTCATGCTACATGGAACTATGCTACGAAAAAGATTAAAAGTGATTCAACCTTCATTTGGTTATTTTCACTTACTTCTTCTATTATTTATTTCCCATTCGTTTTAGCATCTTTATTTATTTATGATATCAATTTCCAATTTCATTTTATTCCTTTCATTCTGGGAAGTACAATATTACATTCTGTTTATTTCATATTGCTAAACAGAGGCTATCGTGTTGGAAATCTATCTATAATATATCCTTTAGCTCGTGGGACAGGCCCACTATTTTCAACTATAATAGCAATTATTTTCTTAAAGGAAAGTGCATCTTTAGTTGCAATAATTGGTATCCTTTTAATCATATTAGGAATTGTTTCAATTACGGGAAATCCTGCCTTAATTATTAATTCAAATAAAGATAGCTCTCTAGTTTATGCTTTTTTATGTGGTCTGGCAATTGCCTCTTATACTATTTTTGATAAGATAGCCGTGAGCAAGCTTATGTTACCGCCAATTCTTCTAGATTGGTTATCAAATTTAGGAAGAGTCCTACTTCTTACACCCTATGCACTAGGTAGAAAAGATAAGCTCAAACAATTAATACTTCATCATAAAAAGGGCGTTCTTACCGTAGCAATATTATCCCCTTTATCTTATATTTTAGTGCTTACGGCTATGGTCTCTATTCCTGTTTACTACGTGGCTCCTATAAGGGAGCTTAGCATACTGATTGGTACATTTCTTGGTGTTAAATTTCTTTCAGAAAAATTGACTAAGATAAAGCTAGTTGGTATATGTCTAATGACAATAGGAATTATTACGCTTTCTCTTGCGTAAATAATCATAATTCAAAACTTAAAGACTTTATAACCAAAGAAACATTGAGTAACGAAAACTAAAGCAGCAATTGCTAAAATAGTTGCTATTTTGATTCAATATTATAGCGTCTGTAAGCTAACAACAGACTTTGTTCAATATTAGCGGAGCTTTTAGGTGAAAGCGTGGTCTTTGAAGTTCCTGACATAATGTTGTTGTTTGCTAATACCCCTACTCCTTGTTTTGCCCAAGAAGATACACTGTTTTTGTCTGTATATCCTTAAATGCTATCATTTTTAGTCGTAAATTCTTTACCTTTTTCCTATAAAGCATTAACTCTTTTGATTAGTTTTTGTTACTTATATGTTAGATACTAGCAATGCCTTATAGGTTTTATTTTCTGAAAACAATTTAATTTTTTTATTCTATTGTCTTTTAACGTTTTATAGACTCATGGATTTTATTCATTACAGCTCTATATTCTTCTCCTATGTTTCTTCCAAAATGATTGTAATTTACTACCACACCTTCAATATCCATCTGTCTTTTTGCCCATTCATCTTCTGAAAGAGATATTCCTGGAGAATCATAAACTTGTAGTATTTCAAGAGCTGGTAAACTTCTAAAGGTTTCCCTGCCTTCTATTTGCTGAGTACTGCCTATGCTTATAGCCATTAGTTGGTTCAGCCCTGCAAGTGGAGTTACATCGTATATAGTAACACTATTTAATTCCAAGGCCTTCAATTTCTTAAGTTTTGATAAAGGACTTAAATCCTTTATGATTACTCCACTAAGCTCTAACATTACTAAGGACTCTGCCTCAGAAATTGATGAAATATCCATGGGTACAATATTATCATCCATATAATTTGGTGACATTCGAAAGCTTTTTAACTCTTTTAATCCTGACATACTTGGCAGTTTGTTGAAAGGTGGTTCTAAGGAGTATGAAATATGTAAATTATTTAAATCTGATAAACTTCCCAAGCTGTCCCAATCATCTGCATCTGCATTAGATAATATTAAGTTCTTAACTCCTGTAGCAGAAAGTGGTTCAAATGTATCTATTGAAACATTATTTATTGCAAAATAATCCAATTTATTTAAATACATTGCATCCTTTAGAGAATAGGTTTTTTCTATGCTTCCAGATGGCTCTTCTGAAAGCCAAGTAAGGTGTTCTTCATGACCTTGAACAAATTTAAATCCTTCCTCAGTAACTTCCATTCCCCAAACTTTTTCTAAGTCCTTCTTATAAATCTCTCCTGTTGGTCTGTTTATTGCTGCTCTAATTCCTGCTTCGAAGGCTGGATCTTCAAAGCTTAAGGCTGGAGAAGAATTAACAATCATTGTCGCTCCAGACACTGCCACTGTAACTCCTATTATTCCTGCAATAACTTTTGCCTTTATAGTAGCCAAAATACCAGCTTTTGCTGCACCACTTGCTGTACTTCCTGCTACAGTGCTTACTGTTGTAGTACCAGGCTTGGATATTCTAGAACTTATTTCATCCCACATTCTTCCTGTGTATTGCGTACTACTAAATGTGTCCTCTGGAATATCTTGAAATAATGCAGCAATGGCACCAAATGGTAGAAATGTATATAACCTAGTACCCTCCTTTTCTTCCAAATCTAGGACCGCTTGTTTAATATATTTTCGTCCGTAATTTAATCTGCTTTTTATTGTACCCTCGCTGCATTCCATAATCTCTGCAATTTCTGAGACTGACATTTCACTAAAATAGTATAAAATAATACATGTTCTCTGAGCATCTGGTAGGTTGTCCACAATATTCATAATAAGCCTACGTGATTCTGCATTATCTATAGCATCTTGCGGCAAGAACTCATAATTTTCTTCTGATATGTTATCAAGCGGATTATCGTCTTCATTATTAAAAAAAATAGTTTTTTTGTTATTTATAAAGAACTTATTGCAGTTATTTGCTGTTATCCTATACATCCATGATAGAAAAGCCTCTGGATTTTGCAAAGTATTTATCTTAGAAAATGCAGCAATATAGCTATCCTGTACAATGTCTAATGCGTCATCTGGATTTTTAACCATTTTAAGTGCTAAGTAATATATTTTGTTGTTTGTTAAAGAATAAACCTTCTCAAATGCACTAGCTTCTCCTCCTTGAGCCTTACTTACAAGTTGAGCAAGCGATAACTCCTCTACCATAGTCTTTTCCCCTTTACTATAACATTTTACTTGATTTTACATGGTTCTGCTTATTACCCTTAATTTTCTCATACAGTACTATATTACCATGGCAAAATTCCCATTTCAATTATGTTTGATTATATTAGTAAAACCAAAAGGAGTTATTTTCTATCCTATTATTATATGAACTTTTATTAGAAACTATTTTTTAGGGGGTGATAGCTTGAAAGGCTTTTGATGATTCTAATACTGATTCAAGTTTGACATCTATATTCCAAACAATGAAACAAGTCTTATATGAAGATTTGTCTAGGCACATATTATCTAATCAAGCAAAAAAAGAAATCTGGAATAAGATATTCCAAGTGCTTAAAAAGGATAATAGCAGCTAGAGTGTATGGTAGGACAAGAAGATGGGAAATATGAAAAGCCTGGTATGTTCCTACTATGCCAAGCTTTTTATTAACTGCTTTAAATTGTTTTTTCCATAACTTTAATTTCCCAGTTCCTTTCAGGATGAATTGTACTATTTATTTCTTTTACTACTTTAAATCCCATTCTTGTCCAAAACTCTAATCCATTTTTATTTTGCTTTAGTACACCCAGTCTTAATCTGTGATACCCCTTTTCTCTCATACCTGCTGTAAACTCTTCAATAAATGCTCTTCCATATCCTTGTCTATGAAAATCTCCATGAATTATTAATAATCCTATGTATACTGCATCTTCATCTGGATAGTTCATTATATAATCTATAATTCCAATGTCTTGACCATTTATAGATATTAGTTTGTAGTTCTTGTCTCGAAAATTTGAACCTGGTGGTATATCATTTTTATCTTCAATAATAGTTTCTATTGAAGGCTTTCCATTCATTGAAATTTTAAAATACTCTTCATTTGTATCATAAATATTTAAAACATTTTTAAGTAAATCCTCAGTAACTATATTCAAAATAAACTTGTTTTCAATATATTCCAACTTCCTCACCTCAAAATAATTTCTTTTAGGATTTTTCACTTATTCCAATGTCATCTAAAGCAGTAAAGGAGTTATTACTTACTGTTTCACTACAAACGAGTATAATGTAGACTTTTTTAGGTATATTTCACAAAAATATAACAGCCAGATTTCAATTTCAATCCAGCCTTATAGTTGTAAATCATAAATTGTTACACCTTTATGGAATCAATCCGTCTCCTATAGGTTTTTTATTTAATCCCACTGTCCTGGGAATCTTAATTTTTGAAGTTGTGGGAAATTTTTATTATATTTTTCCACTTCTTCCTTTGGAAGATTTCTGAAAACTTCCGATTCGTAGAACTTTCCTTTTATACCTTTCATACTGCCTTCTGTTAATTCAATTCCCATAAATGCATCAAAGTTTTTACCATTAGCAGTTGTAATATTAAAATTATTACATGTTTTAAATCCTATTCGAGGATAATAGTCTGGTTCTCCAAAAATTACAATCCCTTTATATCCTTTATTTGCAGCTAGGTTCATTGTTTCTCTTAATAATAACTCACCAACTCCGCATCCTTGCCATTTAGGATCTACACAAAGAGGTCCAAAGGTTATAATTTCATGTATATCTGCATCATCAACAATTTGTGCCTTTGAATACATTATGCATCCTATTACCTCTCCATCCTTTACTGCTATTCTGCTTAACTCTGGAAGATAGTCTTTATGTTGACGTAATTTATGCACAAGGTAATGTTCGGCACAGCCAAGATGATGTTTATTCCAAAATGCATGCTGTGTCATTAACTCTACATTGTACCAGTCATCCTTTGTTTCCATTCTAATTTCTATTTCTTTATGATTTAATCTTTTCTTTTCTTCTGGAAACCATCCAAATTCTAATCTTACTTCTTTTCTTTGTAAGTCATTGTTCTTGTAGCAACAAGTATCCATACCAATCAAGCTAAAGCCTTCGTGCTGATAAAAATCTATTGCATTGACATTACAGGATTGTGTTTCTAATATAATAGCACGACGACGCTCTCTTCTTGCTTGCTCCTTTGCCACTTCAATTAACGAATGACCTATTCCTTGATTTTGATATTTCTCTGCTACCCAAAGCTCTGTAATTCTTAGACGATTAGACCATAATTCTTGTTCAGTTTCTATTGCAGCAACTAATTCATCATTAACTAAAACTCCCCAAGCATAGGAATTCTCCCAGTGATCTGCATATAATTTATCTGGGAAATCATATTCTTCTGGTGTATGGGTTACTGGCTCTATAAATTCTTTCTTTTCGATCTCAATAGCAAATCCTTTATCTGTTTTATTTACTATAACATCGTAATATTTATCTGTCGTATACTTTATTGGAATTATAGTTCCCTTCCATTTCTCTTTTGGTAAATGTATAATTTCATATTCCATAATTTTAATCCCCTTTTGTCATTATAGTTATTGCCTTATATGCTTTAGTTCTCTTGCTTTTTCCATAATTTAAAATTGACTAGCCCCTGGAATTAAAATAACATCTGATTTTTCAACATCTGTTTCAACAAATATAAATTCGCTTATACAGTCAAATGGATATTTCACTTATTTGCACCTCCATTTGCTACATGTAAAATAAAGAATGTGTCATTATGCAGGAGACCAACGGTCTCCCTTACGCATTGATATGCCTATTGTAGGGGCTAGCCTTGCTGGCCCGCTTACGGCACACTTATCTACTTATACGTATTATACCATTAAATAACAATTTGTTATAGTCATACAAAGGAGACCAAAGGTCTTCCTATAACCCATAGCTTGTCCATGTCTTATGGAATTTATAGCTACTTGTCTTATGGAATTTATAGCTACTACACTTGAGAAAAGTTTTATCTTTAAGCTTCGTATTTACCCCTTATGGCTTTTTTCCTAAAGTATAAGGCACTCATATTTAAACCATCAATTAAATTGTGTATTATGACCGAATAGATTATGCTTCTTGAAACCTGAAAACTGTATCCCAACACTAATGCCGCAATTAACCTAGTTGGTATCATGCTCAAAAAAGCTTTCCATGTCTCTTGTTTATATAGAACATTGCCTATATGAATAAGGACGAAGACCATACTTGATATAATTGTAGCAGAGGTAAATGTAAATAAATGCCCATCTATCATAGAATCCAATGTTCCCTGTACAAATCCCCTGAATATAATTTCTTCTACGACTCCTACAAATATCCATGCATAAATGAATTCCCATTTGACCTGTTTTTCTCCATATTTAACTTCCTTAAGATTTTCTTTTGGTATAGTAAATATCAATCCGCCACTTATTATAGCTAAAGGTAAACCTATAAAACATACTGATCTAAATCCTTCTTTGACATCCCCTAAAATGAAACCTGCCTCTTGAGAAGATAGGCCGATAGTTCTTATCAATATTAAAGAAAATATTATGCTAATTGGTGCAAGAAAAACACTCTTTTTAAAATACTTTATGTTAAATTTCTTTGAAGTTATCTCCCCTATTTTTTTCATTGCAAACCAATGAAAAATTAATAAAATAACCATAAATATAAACTTCACTTCTATTGCCCCCTTACCTACATACTAAATTTCTTATAATACTATAATGAAAATAATTTGATTAACCCTTTCGTTTTAGACTAGACCAGCAGATTTTTAATTTTTCTTAAAATTAAACCCGTATTTGAATATTAATTGAGTTTTCTCCAAGAAGGGATATATTTGTATATTATTGCTGTCGTTATTAAAAATATAAATAAAAGAAGAATGATAGCTCCTGATTTTGTTAATATTAAAGGGACAATTCCTAACGTTAAATTACATATTGTATGAAATAAGATACATGCTAATAAACTGCAGTTTGTATTGATATAAAGTATTGTCATTAGCAATGATATACAGGTGGTATAAAGAAAATAGCATAAAATTGCAATGATTAGGCCGTTTTCAGCCAACTCATTCTGGATTGTTCCTTGTATAAAAAAAAGAGGTATATGCCACATCGACCATAGGATTCCTGTGATCAACCCTGCTTTTAATGGACTGCATATTAACAGCATTCTCTTTAGGGCAAAACCCCTCCATCCAAGTTCCTCACCTAGAGGTCCCATTAAAACAAGAATATATAAGAATGCAACCGGAATAAACCACACTGGAAAATGAGATGTTGGCAAATCGCCACCCGTCAGTCTAAAGGCTATATAGGATAAGAACGCAATAGAAGGAAATAGAAATAGTGTATAAAGCACCCATTTTAAATCTATTTTTATATTTGAAAGAGAATTTATTAGCCCTTTTATGTCACTTATCCCGCCAAATAAATAAGCACAAATCAGACCTGTAATAGAAGGAATAAGGGTGCCGATCCTTATGATCCGGGCTGATGAGATTAATAGGAAAATTCTTGAGGTAGATGGAATAAACACCATTAACCATAAAAGCCATGTAACTATAAATGTGATACTTGTATAAACCATTAGCTCTTTAGTTATTTTTATTTTTGCAATTATGATAACCCCCTCTTAAAAAATAATCTTCTTTACATAGAGATGATCTTCTCTTACTGGTCAATTCAAATCTTACTAACGATTCCTTCAATCAATTTAATATTATTTTGCTAAAAAATCTCGTATATCTCCTACGGTAATGACCTTATCAAGTGAAATCTGTTGCATTATATTATCGTAATCAATAGGTAGAGCAAAACACATGCAAGTTCTGCAGTGTTTTTTGATGCTGGAATATTCGTGCTAGATAATGATGATTAAGCATTTAAAATCAATGGAAGTATGGCTAACATGTTAACTAAATTTAACGTACAATGAGTAACAATTCCTATGTAAATACTTCGCTTCCACCATCCCGCATATACCATAGTTAAAAGCATTACAATTCGTGTAACATTTTGCCATGGTGTAAAAAAGTGATAGAAGGAAAACAAGATTACATTTCTGGTAAACCTCGCAATAAAGATAGCAATACTATTTGTAAAATACAATTGTTTTCTTCTTTTATATTTTCAATCAAATTCATCTACTTCTTTTCTTATTAGGTTACTTTCAGTTAAGAGACAAACATGCCAAATCAGTAAATGGATAGTGTCCTATTAAGATCAGAGCAGTATATCTGCAACAGTCTCAAATCTCCTCTGGTGTGCATATAAAGGATATGTCTTATTAATATAGTTCATAATCTTTTACATAAATGATAAAGCCTATGTCCTTTAGGACAATCCTCTAATACACCAAAAATTTCATATCCTTTTTTTAAATAAAAGTCTTTAGCTTGAAAATCATAAGTACTCAGATATGCAATATAACATCCCATACTTATCGCCTTATCTTCTACAATAATCAACAATTGATTAGCAATTCCTTGATTGCGAAATTCCTCTTTTACCCATAATGTATCAATAGATAAAGTATGCCATAATGCCATACATGCCAAAATCCCGCCAATAACTTCTCCGTTTTCATCTTTTATACATCTGTTGATACTAATGAACGGCTTTTCTTGGGTAAGCGGTTTTGATTTTAGATTAAATTGGAGTAACATATTACCTATGTACTCAGCTTCCTCTTCTATCGGGATTGATATTTTATGTCTGAAATTCATTTTTCTACACCTCGTATAATATGTTTAGACCCAGATTTTCAGGTGTCTAAGCATATTTATTTTTATTTAATTTTAATTACAATGTTTAATCGAGATATCCTAATGCTAAAATAGAATTAAGAATAGTTAGCGAAGGATAATTCTTCCTCACCTTGCAAAACCATTTGGTTATTGCTTAGAGAGCATGCTTCCTGACTTACTCGTCATATTCTGCTTACTTCAGTTGCTGCATCTCTTTGATTAGACCAACAGCAAGGTAGTTTTCAAAGATGAATGCTAATAATGCGAGGTTGCAGTTAGCGGTTAAGATTGGGATATCTCTTTTACTAATTGTTCATCA
>NZ_FNQE01000007.1 GCF_900107485.1 Proteiniborus ethanoligenes | reverse complement strand
AATATGACGAGTAAGTCAGGAAGCATGCTCTCTAAGCAATAACCAAATGGTTTTGCAAGGTGAGGAAGAATTATCCTTCGCTAACTATTCTTAATTCTATTTTAGCATTAGGATATCTCGATTAAACATTGTAATTAAAATTAAATAAAAATAAATATGCTTAGACACCTGAAAATCTGGGTCTAAACATATTATACGAGGTGATTAAAGATGAAGCGAGGATTAGTAACTAGTACAATTGCACCACTAATGCTAAAGCCTAATTTTCATACAGAAACTGCAGACGAAGCCTTATGTGGTATGGTTTTAGAAATATTAGAAGAGCATAAAGAGGACTGGTACTATTGTAAAACGGGCTATAATTATATGGGATATGTTCACAAAAACAATATATGTGTAGATAACGAAGAGGCAAAAAAATGGGAGAAAGAAGCAAAGAACATAATACTCCATAGATACGTGGATGTTATGGCAAAGCCCAAATATCAGTCGCATATTATTCATAATTTAGTTAAAGGCTCAGTAATTAAATTAACTAAAAATACTAGCGAGGCTTGGTCGAAAATAATATTACCAGACAAAAGGGAAGGCTGGATAAAGACCACATATATAGGCGAATATGTGGCTACATTTAAAAATATTCCAGAGGAAAAGCTTAGAGAAAATTTAGTGAGTACTGCTTTAGACTATCTAGGAACCCAATATAGATGGGGTGGAAAATCTCATTTAGGAATAGACTGTTCAGGATTATGCTCCATATCTTATCTAATAAATGGTGCAAAAATATATAGGGATGCTCAAATCAAAGAAGGCTATGACATGAGAGAAATATCTAAGGAAGAGTTAAAAAAGGGAGACCTTATATTTTTCCCAGGTCATGTAGCCATGTATTTAGGTCATGACAAATATGTACATTCATCTTCTAGCGTTCATGGGGTACGAATAAATAGCTTAAACCCAGAGGATTCTGATTATAAAGAAGATTTAGCTAAAACCATTACAAAATACGGGAGTATATTTAATAGTCAATAGAAAGGGATAACAATACTCTAGGAGGTGATTAGTTGATATCCAATAATAGCTTTAAAAACTTAGGAGTAATTTCCTGTAGTGGAGAAATGTTTATAAATGAAAAAGAAGATTTCTATAATGGCTGGGGACAGGGGATAAGTATAAACAATGTAGGAGAAATAGTTCTTAATGAAGGACAATTAGGAGGAATATACCAATCACCCATAATAAATACAGAGGATTTTAAGGATTTAATTTGCTCCTGGAATGGATTAGCAGAAGATAAAAGTGAAATAGAGCTTTTTATTCAAATAAAGCAGAAAGAAAAGTGGTCAGGCTGGCTAACCTATGGTAAATGGTGGTCAAATGGTAATGAAGGCAGTATGAAAAATCAAAAGGATAATTTAGCACTAATTGATGTAGATTTAGTTAAAGTACTGGGAGAAGGAAAAGGAAATGGATTTAGGTATAAAATAAGACTTAAAAGACAAGAAGAGGCCATTGCAAGTCCCAAAATCAGGCTTATAGCAATTGCCTTAAACCTAGATAATGTAACAGAACAAACTTCTATAGAATATAAGGATTTGGAAAGAGAGCTAGATTTGCCACAGCGTTCTCAAATGATAGTCCCAGAGGTAGGAAGTGTCATATGTAGCCCTACATCTCTTTCTATGGTATTAGAATACTATGGACACTTTGAAGAAACAGAGAAGGTTGCAAAGGGAGTATTTGATTATGGGGCAGAGATTTATGGGAACTGGAGCTATAATGTAGCTTATGCAGGCACTAAGGGATTTAAAGCCTATGTAGCTAGATATAAGGAATTAAGTCAAATAAAGAGGATGATTAATAAAGGAATACCTTTAGTTGCTTCCATAAAAACTAAAACAGCAGAAGAGCTTCAAGGATCGCCACAAGGCTACCCTAGTGGGCATTTAGTTGTTATAAGGGGCTTTAAGATAAAGAATGAGATAGAGTATATTATAGTAAACGATCCAGCAGCCTTGGATAATGAAAGTGTAAGAAAAGAATATATAAGTAGCCAGTTTTTAAAGGCCTGGAACGGTGTTGTGTATTGTGTTTTCCCAAGGTAAATTTGTTAGCATTAAAACAAGGAGGAAACTGTGATGAAGATATTTATTTCAGTAGATATGGAAGGAATATGGGGGGTAGTATCTCCAGCCCATATTAATAGTGGAACTAAGGAATATGAACGTATGAGAAGGCTTATGACTAAGGAAGCCAATATAGTAATTGAAGAGGCCTTCAATAATGGAGCAACTGAAGTTATAGTCAATGATTCTCACGATAATATGGATAATCTATTAATAGAAGAGCTAGATCCTAGGGCACAGCTTATAAGCGGATCTCCCAAGCCACTTAGTATGATGCAGGGCATAGACAATACCTTTGATGGTATTATCTACATAGGCTATCATTCTAGATGTGGCACACCAAATGGAGTGTTTAATCATACATACATGGGCTCTACCATATCAAGTATAGCCATCAATAGAAAAGAGATGGGGGAATGTGGAATAAATGCAGGGGTTGGAGGATATTTTGGAGTACCTATATTAGCTATTGCTGGCGATGATTTATTAGCAGAGCAAGCCTTAGAAGAGATAGGTGCTGTTGAAACCATAGCTGTAAAAAAAGCTCTAGGAAGATATACTGCGCATAACTTATCCTACAATGATTTGAAAAAAACATATAGCGAAAAGCTTAAAAAAGCATTTTCAAATATAAAAGACTATCCAATAATAAAATATAAAGATAATATTATTATGGATATAGAATTTTTTACAGAAGTAAAGGCAGAAAATGTAATGCTACTGCCAGAAGCTAAGAGAATAAATGAAAGGACTATTAGAATAGAATCAGATGATTATTTAGAATTATTTATGAAATTTAGAGCATGTATGACTTTAGCAGGAGCTATTAAGTAAGGGGGGGGGTTCCCCCTTTCTTTGATTACATAGAGGTATGTTTATAGTATTTGTATTTTATACAAGAAATGTGGTAAAGTATTAATGAAATATTTTAAAAGGGTGAAGGAAGTGCTTATAGAAAATATTAATCGATACATAGAAGGAGCAAAGGGAGAAGTATCCCTTGTACTTAAAGATTTAACTAATGATAAGTGGATATATACCTTAAATGGAAACAAGCCTGTTCAATCTGCCAGCACCATAAAAGTATTAATAATGGTAGAAGCTTTGAACCAAGTATTACAAGGGAAATACAGCTTAAATCAAATCATAGATATAAGGGAAGAGTATAAGGTAAAATACAGCATAATAACCGACATGACCTTAAAGTCATACCCTTATTTAGACCTTATAATTCTTATGAATATAGTAAGTGATAATACAGCTACAAATATATTAATAGATTTGTTAGGATATGAGAATATTAATGAAATGGCTAGGAAGCTTGGACTTAAAAATACTGTATTGAGAAGAAAAATGGAAGAGTTTAAAGCTATAAAAGAAGGGAGAGACAACTATACTAGTGCTATGGACATGGGGGTTATAATGGAAAGCCTGTATAGAAATTTGATCTTAACTCCTGAAATGTGTAGTTTAGCTCTGGATATACTAAAGCGTCAAAAGTATAAGGATGTTCTCCTTAGACTTATTTCAGAAGATGTAAAAATAGCACATAAAACAGGAGGACTTAGAAACCTTAGCCATGACATAGGAATTTTTTATTTAGATAGTGTTGATTATCTTCTGGGTGTATTTGTTACGGAAGCAGAAAGTGATGTAGAGGCAAAGGAGATAATAGGAAAAATATCTAAGGTCGTATATAATTATTTTACTACTCCTAATAAAGAGTAAATTGAATCTTATAAAAAATGGGTTGAAAGGCTAGATAATATATTAGCCATTTTTATAATAAATAATATTTAATTATGATTATGGGTATGAATATAAAGTAAAACTTTAGAAGAGGAGATGTTTCAAATGAAAATTGCAGTATTAGAGCCCCTGGGAATACCAGAAGCTGAAGTTAGAGCTATTGCCAAGCCTATCATTGACAAAGGGCATGAACTCATAATATATAAGGATAAAAGGGCAGAAGCAGAGGTACTAAAGGAAAGAGTTAAGGACATGGACGTACTAGTACTAGCAAATATGCCATTAAAAGGTGAAATTATACTATCAAATGAGAAAATAAAAATGATTTCAGTAGCATTTACAGGAGTAGACCATGTGAACTTAAAGGTATGCAAAGAAAATAATATTATTGTATCAAATTCAGCTGGATATAGCACCCCATCAGTTGCTGAATTGACCTATGGTTTAATCATATCCCTACTTAGAAATATAGTGCCACTAGATAAAGCAACCAGGGAAGGAAAAACCATGGCAGGATTTACCCAAATAGATTTAAGTGGTAAAACTCTAGGTGTTATAGGAACAGGAGCCATAGGACAAAGAGTGGCAGAAATAGGCTTAGCCTTTGGATGTAGAGTATTGGCTTACAATAGAAGTGAAAATGAAAGCCTTATAAAGCAAGGAGTTACCTATATGTCCTTAGAAGAGCTATTAAAAGAAAGCCATATATTAACTATTCATCTACCATTAACAGACAATACAAGAGGGCTAATAGACAAAGATAAAATAAAGCTAATGAAGAAGGATGCACTACTTATAAATACAGCCAGAGGGCCTATTGTAGATAATCAAGCTTTAGCAGAAGCATTAAAGAATGGAGAAATAGCAGGAGCGGGTATAGATGTATTTGACATGGAGCCACCGCTTCCATCAGATTATCCATTACTCAATTCTCCAAATACAGTTTTAGCTCCACACATAGGCTTTGCAACTAAAGAAGCTATGAAGAGAAGAGCAGAGATTACCTTTGATAATATACTCCGTTGGCTTGAAGGAAGTCCACAAAACAGAGTGATATAGAAAAAATGACCTCGGAGTCATAAATTATTTATAAAAAATACTCTTAAGGAAGCTTATTCCCTAAGAGTATTTTGCTTTTAAAAAGCTTAAATTATTTACTATAGAGCTCAATAATCTTTAATATAACCTTAACTGCACTTTCCATAGATTCAGTACATATAAATTCATATTTTCCATGGAAATTATGACCACCAGTAAATAAATTAGGACAAGGCAAACCCATATAAGAAAGCCTAGAACCATCTGTTCCACCACGAATCGGTTTTATTTTTGGAGTTATTCCTAGCTCCTCCATTGCGCTTTTAGCAGTGTCCACAATATGCATTACTGGCTCTATTTTTTCCTTCATATTGTAATACTGATCCTTTATTTCTAACTGAATAGTATTTTCTCCATATTTAGAATTTAAGAAATAGACTGCATTTTCCATAAGAGCCTTTTTCTCTTCAAACTTATCTTTAAAATGATCTCTAATAATATAGCCCATGTTAGTTTTTTCTACATCACCACTGATGGATGTAAGATGGAAAAATCCTTCATAGCCTTCTGTATATTCAGGCTTTTGATTTTCAGGTAATAAAGAGTTTAATTCCATGGCTATTTCCATAGAGTTAATCATCTTATTTTTAGAAGCTCCAGGGTGAACATTTCGCCCGTAAATAGTGAGCTTAACTCCAGCAGCATTAAAGTTTTCATATTCAAGCTCGCCTAACTCACCACCATCAACAGTATAAGCAAAATCTGCACCGAATTTATCCACATTGAAATAATCTGCCCCTCTACCTACTTCCTCATCAGGTGTAAAAGCAACCTTAATAGCTCCATGCTCCATATGAGGATTTTGAACTAAATACTCTATTGCAGTCATTATTTCTGCTATACCAGCCTTATCATCTGCCCCTAATAAAGTAGTACCATCTGTAGTTATTAAAGTTTTCCCTATGTATTTTTTCAACTCTGGGAAATCCTTAGGGGATAGGATTACATTGTTTTCTTTGTTTAATACAATGTCCTCACCATTATAGTCTTGGATTATTTGAGGATTAACATTTTCTCCAGACATATCAGGACTAGTATCCATATGAGCAATAAATCCTATAGTAGGAACCTCCTTATTAACATTAGCTGGAAGAGTAGCCATTACATAGCAGTTTTCATCTACAGAAGCATCATCAAGACCTAGGGCCTTCAATTCTTCTACTAAAAGCTTTGCAAGATTAAACTGAGACTTAGTGCTAGGAAAATCAGCGGAGTCAAATTCAGATTTTGTATCTATTTTTATATACCTTAAAAATTTGTCTACAACCTTACTCAAAACTATCACTCCTCATAACATTATTATTTTCAGACTAATACTTAATAAGTATTATACTGCATTTAGCGAAATAATTGAAGAAATAATTAGGGAAATAAATTCAGACAACATGTTCTGAATTACGACCATATTTGACAACAAAAATGTTATAATTATAAAAGTAATTTTATTAATGAATTTCATCATAGAATTAGTTATGGCATAAATATTAAATTAATTAATTTTTAGAAAAAGTCTAAGGAAGGAGGGGGAAATGGACAAATATTTTAAATCTAATGCATTTACAACCTTTGAACAAAGTAAAAAAGCCAAAAATAAATGTAAAAAAACAATAATTTTTTTGTCGATTCCAAGTATCATATTAGGGATTTTATTGAATGATATTATTTTTTCAGCCACTTTTGTATTAATGCTCATTGGTATATTTTCATTGCTGATTTCAATTGTCATTTTATTCTTAGAGTCTCATTCCAATAATGAGAAAGGAATCTCTACATGGAACGACAATTATTTCATAGCTTTTAGAGACAAGGATGTACTTATTTCAAGACCATATTGTGCAGGAATTGAAAATGGAGCCGACTCCATGAAATATAATAATGAAAAAGGATTACTTATTGCTAAGATAAACATACCGTATGATCAAATAAAGGAAATTGAATTAGAGGAAAGAGAATTTGGCAGCTTAGAATATGGTATTTGGAAAGCACGAATATTGAATCTAAAACTATATGACTCCCGCTCTTACCATGTTTATCCTACACATTTTTCAAGCACTATGATGGATTTTATAGAAAAGTTATTTGGAGCAAAGCTACAGTATCATATTTCAAGAGATTATCTTAATCAATTTTATGGCAAGGATAAAGTATCGCCTTTAAAAAAACTGCTTTAATGGGAGGAAAAAATGACTAAAAGTTTATTTTTATTGTGTTTAGCTGGATTAGGCTTAGGCGTAATCATTTTCATATTTATAATTAATAAAATCATGAAAACAAAAATAGTAATATTTGATATTATTGTAATTGTTGCATTTGGTATATCTTCTATAGTTTCTGGGACATTAGGCTATTTAAGTTATGAAAAAGGTATAAATTTACATAAAGACAATATATACAAAGCAGTTCAAAATCTAAAATCTGGGGATTTTGATGAAGCATTGAAAAAGGCTGATAACATTTTACATATGGAAAAAAACAATGTTGAAGCTATACAGATAAAAGCCATTGTAAATAATCTTACAGGTAACTATAAAGAGGCAGAGATAGCTGTTTTAAGCTTTATAAAGGCTAACGATATAGACCCAATCAAAGATAAAAGGCTTGAGCAGCTTTTAAAGATGATAAAAGTTGGACAAGGAGAAATTGATGAAGATACTTATATTTCATTAGGAATACCTAAAAATGAAAATGAATATGTAATAAGCGAAGAAAAAAAACAAGAAATCATTCAAAAATTATCAGATGAAGCTATGAAATCTTTTACTAATTTAAAGCTTCCATCTCAAAAGAAAATTGAGATGCTAGATAAAATAATTGAAATAGAAAAAGCACTTATAGACAATAACAATGATAAGAAAGTAGAAGAAGAAATACTTCGGTTATCCATTGAAAATGAAAAGGATGTTGAAATTAATAAGCTTGCAGTAAAGATACTTCTACAAAGTGGTAACTTCGAGCAAGCGGCTAAAACCATGGAGAAAGTAATTATCAACGAAAACACTTTGGAAAACAAATTAATATTATCCGACATTTATGCAAATTATTTAAAAGAATATACAGACACTGACAAAATACCACAAGACAGCATATTTGCAACAGCAGCAACAGATGATGAAATAAAAAAGCTGGAAGAAGTAATGTTAAGAAAACAGGGAGAAATAGCGGAACTAGAAAATAAAATAGAAGAAGAAAAAAATCAAAAGAAAGCAATAAAGCTTGAGGAAAATAAGGAAAAGCTTCAAAATGAAATAAATGATTTAGAAAAGAGAATTGCAGCTACACCTTTGAAGAAAGTTATAAATTATATTGAAGCTCAAAAACCGTTTTTAGGGAAGAATAGTCCTGATTACGAATTACAATTATCTAAACTATACTTTGCCGCTGATAAAAAAGAACAAGCTAAAAAGCATTTACAAAAGGCCTTAAAAATCGTTTCGAAATTAGAGACTAAATCAGAGGTTACAAAAGAATTACAAGAAATAAACAATCTTTATGAACAAGGTACAAACCTTATTGATGATTTTAGAATACCTTCAAAGGTCAATAATGTAGTCAATAATTTAAACAATGGTTTCATACCTGCAACTGATATGAATTTGAATGGAGAATTTGGAAATTTCGTAGTTTCATATATAAAATATAGCAAAGCAGATGTGTTTATTAGCCAAGTGGATACTAGTAATTATCCTCAAATATCCGCATACGTTAATGTTAGTGAAGACAAGCAAGGATTTTGGAAGAACAAATCTGACTTTGCTCAAAAGGATTTTATTATTGAAGACACAGGTTTATCTATAGATAATTTTACTGTTAATAAAAATGTATCCAAAAACATTGATATAGCTTTGGTATTTGATAAGAGTGGAAGTATGGAAGGACGACCTATAGATGATGCTAAAGCTGCAGGAAAAAACTTTATAGACAATATTGATGATAGTCAAAGAGTTGCAATAGTAACCTTTGATACTAGTGCTTATGTTGAAAATTCTTTAACATCACAAAAGGATTCACTTTCTAATTCTATAAACAACATAGTTGCCAACGGAGGAACGAGTATTTACAAAGGCTTAGAAACAGCTGTAGATTTGTTAGGAAACACCATGGGAAGCAAAGCTATTATTTTGCTCTCCGATGGCAGGGATAGCAATAGTACCCCTATAAAAGATACTATTAACGCTGCTAAACGCGCAGGCATATCTGTATATACAGTTGGTTTTGGTGATGTTGACGATGAATATTTAAGGGGGATTGCAGAGGGTACTGGAGGCAAATACCTTAAAGCAAATACTACAACAGAACTTGTAGATATTTACTCTGTTCTTCAAAAATACATAACGAATAACTATATAATAAATTATAATGTTGAAGAAAACCAAGATATAAAAGACAGAAATTTACTTGTAAAATTAAAAAATATTCAAGGGGAAGGAAGCAAGGATTATATAGTTGGCAGTTCAAAAAAAGAAGTTGGAAAAGATGAAGACAATGGGGACCAAGAACAAGAGAATGAAATAGGGAAAGTAGATCTAGTTTCTACAGAAGAATTTATGCTTACTTCAGTAACTAATGGGAGTATATTAGGTACTGATACTAAAAAAGAAATTTTCATAGAAATAAATGGTGTAAATATTCCAAAAAATACTAGAATAAGGTTTGGGAACAAAGAAGCCGTTTCTGTTACCTACGAGAATGATAGAAAAATAAAGGCAAAACTCCCTCAAGATATGATTGAAGGAGAATATGACATTATAGGCATTACACCAGAAGGGAAGGTTTCAAAGCTAGAGAATGCTTTGTCAATATACAATACTGGAACTTTAACATCGCTTAAAGTTGGAAATCTTAAAATAAAGGCTAATAATATCCAAAAGATAAATGAAACAAAATATATGGCTAAGGGCAATGTAATAATTAATGGAGTACTTAGAGTAAATGGGGATTTAGATATCACAGCTCTTAATAAAACATCTAAAGACAATGAATATGCAGCAGGGGATGTAGAAAGTGCTAGCAAAATATATATAGCCTTTGAAAAGGACAACCATAGTTTTATAGGAGGACTTTTAGAAGGAAAAGAGTGGATTATTACAAATGGGAAGTTCAATATATCTTCAAATAATAAAGAGAGAAATAAAACCGTACTGAAACGTAGTTCTGCATTCAATCTAGACATAGTTATGTTCAACTTAGAAGTTGGCACCATATATATAGCGCCAGATGGTTTAGAATTTACTGCCGCAAAGTTTGCTTTAAATGACTTAGGCGGAAAAGATGACAGGGATAAAGGTAACACCAATTTGATAAAAGGTATAGTTAAATCCAATAAGTTCCTCCCTGTAAGCGGCGAGGCAACATTTAGGGTAACCGAAAAAGACATACTTACAAAGGCAGCTTTCAAATTGAAATTCGGTGGCAAAGATGGCCTAAAGATACCATATTTAAAAGCAGTTTTTGCTCAAGAAGCAGGTATTACCTTAGATACTATAGGACCTGTTAGAAAATTCGAGATATCAGGAAAATGTGGACTCCCCTTTTTAAATGTTTCAGCATTTAGCTTCACCTATAATGGATATAGTAAAAAACTTATTATGCCCAATGAATTAACTGTTAAGCTTAGTCTGAAGGAAGGAATTCCTTTAAATGCAACCGGTAATGTTACTCTAAAATCCCTTGGACTTGGAGTAGGCACTATGTATGATGCTATAGAGAAGAACAATTGGAAGGATTTGTCTGTTGTAGGCGTAGGGGATATTGGTTTCAATTTAAGCCCAGTATCATTGCCCTTAGTAGGGAAAATAGATGTATTAACTTTTTCGGACATAAAAGCTTCAGCAAAACTAAATTTAGATAGATTATCTTTAGGAGGAAAAGTTAAAGTACTTGGAATACAACTGGCAGAGGGAACTGCCACTTATGAAGACAAAGATAATAACAAAAGTTTTCTAATTAACACTAAAGGAGAGATAAAGCTTGAATTATTAGTTGCGGGATTCCGTGTTGATGGAGACTATATCCTGTCCGTAAGTAGTGATGGATTTATTTCTGACGGAAAAGTAAATGGCTATTTTCATAATTACTTAAAGGATGTAAAAGGTCAGGGACAAGGCAGTATAAGAATAACTGTTAATAAGGATATAACTACTTTTACAATAATTTTAAAATCAAATGATGATATGTTTAAATTTCGTGTTGCTATGGATAATAATGCCAGCATTTTGAATTTAAAAGAAAAATTCCAAGTGGAATGTAATTAGGAGGAGCAGACATTGAAGAAACATCTTAGTATTATATTTGTTATTTTGTTAATATTGATAAATATTTCTACTGTACATGCTACTGAAAAAAAATTAGAAGTCCCAATAAAGGAGAACATGGAAAGTGCTGTATTTCTAATAAATTGGGAAAAAAATGTGGATGCAGATGTTGTTTTGATAAAGCCCGATGGCAGTACAATGACTAAAGCAGAATTAAATAATGCTTATGTGAAGGAAAAAAATAATGTGCTGATAGTAATAAACAATCCAGAAATAGGAGATTGGCAGGTAATAGTCAAAGGAGAAGATACGGGAAAGGTTACTGTATCCTTAAACGAAATAGAAGAAATATTTGAAATAAGTCAGTTTGTTGTAGAGAAAATTGATGATACAAAATTTAATCTTAAGTGGTCTACAAAAAATATTGAGGACCGTTCAATATCTATTCATGTATATGTGGATGAAGACAATGAAGGCTATAATGGGATAGAAGTCAGCAAATTTACTGGAGACATTAGTGGAAGTAGAGAAATAACAATAGACAAATTAGATTGGGGAAATTATTACTTTTATATTAAGGTTGTAGATAGCTTAGGCATAGACGATTATTTATATTCAGATGAAGCCTTTGAGATAATAAGCCCAAACGTACCAGTGAAAATTTCCGCTGTGAAGGCTTCTGTAGTTGAGGATAATATAAAGATTCAATGGGAAAAACCAGACAATAATTTAAGAAATAAATATAGAATAATGATTTTTAAAGAAGGTAGTAATAAGCCATTTTATACTGAAGAAACTGAACAAAACGAATTTATTACACCTTCTATAGAAGGAGATAAGGTTCAGATAGCTGTGGCTGCTTTAGGAAGAAATAATGTATTAGGAAAATACGAAAAAATATTAGTGGATATGAACAAATCAAAGAATATTAAAGCCAGTGTTAATTTTCCTGAGAATCACATTATAAATACAATGATATTACCAGTACCATTAGAAATGGAAAAGGGCTATAAGGCTAGTATTTATATAAATGGAGAAATGATTAAAGAAAATGTTTTAGAAAGTGGTACAATTACTTTCCAATTAAATGACGGACCTAATGATTTAGCTATTATTGTGGAGGACAATCAAGGCAATGGAAAGATTTTTGCAAAAGAACTATATGTGGATACTTATCCACCACAATTGTACGTCAGTAAGGATTATCAGGGGATATCTACAGCAGAAGGAAGTATTGTATTATCAGGTGAAGTAGAACCAAATTCAAAGTTGTTTTTAAATGATAAAGAAATTGAATACCAAGATAACGGAGTCTTCGTATATAATATGTCTTTATCTATAGGTAAAAATGAAATAGTATTAAAGGCAGTAGATATTGCGGGTAATACTTCATACTACTATGGGAACGTAAACAAAACTATGGGAGCTGAAATTGTATATTATATTATTCTTATTTTTTCAATCATAGTGACTATTATTTTAATGATATTTATATTTATTAAGAAGAAAAAGCAAGAAAGAAGCGGAGGAAATAAGGATGAGGAGTAAAGTTAAATTTATATTATTAGGTATAAGTATTTTGTGTTTTGGATATTTTGCCTACGCATATAACCAGATTTCTGGATTTAAACTTTTATTTATGGACTCGCAAAAAGGAGCTTTTTATTTAAAAACCTATAAGATTTTCTTGATAGTGGGAATAGTATTAACTATTGCTACAGTGTATTATTTTGTGAAGGATAATAGGACAAGTAAAAACTTTAAAACTTTATTAAAATTATTGTTTAAATAAATAATACCAAGGGTAATATAATAATAGATAATTGAAAACAATTATCAATTAAACAAACTACCCCTAAAAAATAATTCCCCCCTTTACTACAGGGTCCCCCACCCTGTAGTTTTTCTTTTTTAAAAGTAACATAATTGTAATTAAAATGTAATCTTATGGTTCTTAAATAACTGATAAAACCTGATATAATATAATCAATAAGCTACGGAGGTAGAGATATGGTAAAAAAAGTAGTGTTGTTCATTGCAACCATTGCTTCAATGACTATTTTTGTAGTAACAGGTATATTATTGCTTAGGGGCATGGGGAACTATAGTACTGTTATGGCGTTTTCCGATAATGAAACGAGTATTATATTTGAGGATAAATATATTGAAGGCTATGAGAAGCCTATTATAGAAGAGGGAAAAATACTTCTTCCAATTAATTTTTTAAAGGATTATATCTATTCTGATATTGAACACAGCAATGAATATGATAGGCTATATGTAAATATAGATAAACCTATTTTCAGTCTTGAAACAGAGGAACTGACTAATAGAATTAAAGATGGAATAAAACTAAACTTTCTAACAGAAAAAATTGAAAATATAAGCTATTTAAACATAATAGGCTTAGAAAAAATTTTTAATATAAAGACTGAATATAATAAAGAAAACAATGTGCTTATAATAGATAGGATAAAGGAAATGGCTTATACAGGCCAAGTTAAAAAAGGAACCAATTTAAGGCTGTCTAAATCTCCAATTGGAGAAAAAATATATAAACTAGAAAAAAATGAAAAGGCAGTTGTGTTTGAAAAAGATGGAAAATGGGTAAAAGCAAGAACAAACAATGGATATATAGGATATGCACTTCAAAAAAATCTAGAGATTTCAGAAGAAAATATAGAAATAAATTATAAGCTAAATGAAATAAGAGAAGCTCAAAAAACAAATGAAAGGATAAATCTAGTATGGACTCATATATCTAAATATTCACCAGATTTATCTAAAGAACAGGTTATTGAAGGATTAGACATAATATCTCCTACTTGGTTTTCTATATCAAGTGATAATGGATTTTTAGTTAATAATGGAGATATTAAGTATTCAAATGATGCACATGAAAAGGGATACAGAGTATGGGGGTTGATTGACAATAGCTTTGATAAGGATTTGACTAAGGGACTTCTCCTAGATGAAAAAGCACAAGAAAATGTAATAAACCAAATACTAGTTTATGCAAGTATATATAATTTAGACGGGATAAACATAGACTTTGAAAATGTATATTATGAGAATAAGGACAATTTTACACTATTTGTAGACAAGCTTACGAAGGCTCTTAAAGAGCAAAATCTAGTAGTTTCAATAGACATGACAGTACCCTCATCCAGCGAAACCTGGTCTAAGTTTTACGACAGAGAAAAACTTGGGCAAATAGTAGACTATTGTATGGTAATGACATATGATGAACACTGGTCATCAAGTCCAATTAGTGGCTCCGTGGCGTCCATAGAATGGGTAGAAAAGGGATTACAGAATACGCTAAAGTATATACCAAATGAAAAGCTTATAATGGGGATTCCTTTTTATACTAGAGAGTGGGAAGAAACTAAGGATAATAATGGAAGGGTTAAAGTTAAATCTAAGGCTTTTTCTATGGAAGGAGTAAATAATATAATAAAGGAAAACAATTCACAGGTAATATGGCTTGAAGAAACAGGACAGCATTATACAGAGTATATTAAAGATGGTAAGAAATATAGGATATGGTTAGAGGATGAAAAATCCATAGAGCTTAAATCCTCCTTAGTTCATAAATATGATCTAGCAGGAGTAGCATCATGGAGAAAGGGCTTTGAAACAGAAAATATATGGCCAGTTTTAAACAGGATATTAAAGGAAGATAGCAGTAAATTGGTTAAAAACAAATAATCATATCAAAAATTGTCAAATAAAGCAAGAAAATAGTGGAATAAAAATAGGTAAAAATATTGTATTTCTCACCAAAAAATGTTACTATATATAACATGTGTGGTTATTTTATCAAAAAATGGTATTTAGCTATATTTAGCCTTTGTTTTCTATTTTATTATAAGGAAGTGATTGTTCATGAACAAGGAGCGTTTTGATAATTTAAAAGATTTGATTATAAAAAAACAGGATGAATTGAATAAGTTTTTAGAAAGCGAAAATGTTAACAAATCTAAGGCCCTAGAACTAAGCCTTGAATTGGACAAGCTTATATATGAATTTTATGTTTATAAAAATCAAGCAAACTAATTTGCAAATTTAAGATTTTTACTTAAAAATAAAATTATATAATTCCTATATAAATGCCACAATAAAAAACAAAAGCTCTTTGGATGTATAACAGTCCAAAGAGCTTATCTTTGTAGTAAAATAGTTTTTCTTATTCAATATAGTTATCCCAGTACAACATCTAAAAACATCATTATTACAAACCCAATAAGAACTCCATAGGTAGCCTGTCTTTCATAGCCATTTTTATGAGTTTCGGGTATAACCTCGTCACTAATAACGAACAGCATTGCACCAGCTGCAAAGGCCAATATAAGAGGTAATAAAGGTCTTGCAATATTTACAAGCATCAGCCCTATGAAGGCTCCTATAGGCTCTACTAAGCCAGTTAGCAAGGCAATAGTAAAGGCTTTTTTTGTAGAATATTTCTCTCTTACTAGAGCCAGTGCTACTGCTAAGCCTTCAGGAAGGTTTTGAAGAGTTATACCAATAGCAAGAATAATACCATTAGATACATTCTCATCACCAAACCCTACACCTACTGCTAAGCCCTCAGGAAAGTTATGAATAGTTATAGCTATAATAAATAGCCACATTCTTGCTAAAGAAGATTTATTTCCTTCTTCACGCTTATCTAAAAGATGCACATGAGGAGAGTGCTTATCTGCAAAATCTAAGAACATTCCTCCAAGAATTATTCCTATTGCAGTAATACCAGCACCCTTGATACCCCCGCCACCAGCTTCAATAGCAGGTATGATTAAAGAAAATGACGTAGCAGCAAGCATTACCCCTGCTGCAAAACCTAGCATAGTATCTAAGGTTTTAGAGGATACATTTTTAGTAAAGAAAATAGGAATAGCCCCTATTCCAGTAGAAAATCCTGCTAATATGCTAGTGATAATACCAATGATTATAACATTTTCAGAATTAATAAATTTTGTAATACAATTCCCCTTTCTTATGTAGTTAATTACTGAAATATGAATCAGAACATAATAATATCCTTATAATTCTTTTATTCCCTATACTTAAACATTATATCAAAAAGTTCACAATTATAATATAATTTGATAATATTTAAATAGATATTGAAAGGAGCTGGTGATATGCCTAATAACCTTTATAAAGTATTAGTCGTTGATGATGATATTGAGATATGCAATATGATAGAGATGTTTTTAAAAAAAGAAATGTTTAGTGTAGTCAAGGCTCATGATGGTGAAGCTGCTCTTAGTAAATTTGCAGAAGAGATGCCAGACATGGTCATACTTGATATAATGCTGCCTAAAATAGATGGTTATGATATATGCAGAGAAATAAAAAAAATAAGCCATGTACCTATAATCATGCTTACTGCAAAAGGAGATACCTTTGATAAGGTATTAGGTCTTAGATTAGGGGCAGACGACTATATAGTAAAGCCCTTTGAGCCAGAGGAGCTTATTGCCAGAATAAGAGCTGTTTTAAGGAGAACCTCTCCGAAGAAACATAGAGATGAGGGGAAAATCATATTCCCATCTCTTATGATAGATATGAATGACTATAGTATAAAAATAAATGATGAGGCTATGAGTATACCTAAAAAGGAAATGGAGCTGCTGCATTTTTTAGCCTCGAACCCTAATAAGCTTTTTACACGAGAGCAGCTTATAGAACAAATATGGGGATACGATTATTTAGGTGAGACTAGGACTGTTGATGTTCATATAAAAAGACTTAGGGAAAAGCTTAAATCAGTTGATGATAAATATGAAATAAAAACAGTGTGGGGAGTTGGATATAAATTTGAGGTGAAAAAAAATGTTTAATACAGTATTTAAAAAGCTAGTATTAGTATACTTAATTGTGATAGTGGTCATATTTGCTGTATTAGGCATATCATTGATGAAAATGTTTGAAAACTACTACTTTGACAAAAAAAGTCAGGTCCTTATTGATGAAGGGCAAAAGCTAAATTTAACAGTAGTAAAATATCTTAACGGTCAAGTAACATATGAAAGACTTGGGTTGGAGCTAGAAGCTATAGAAAGATTTTTAAACACTAAAATATGGGTTATAGATAAAATGGGATATGTCTATGGTGTGTCAAGTAAGTCAGAGACAAAATGGATTGGTAGACAGCTTTCTGAAGAAGATATAATCAATGTATTAAAGGGAAATGTAATAACAAAGCGAAATGGATACGATGAGTATTTTGGCAGCCCTGTAATGACAGTCGGCATCCCAATATTTGTAAATGGGAAAGTGGAAAATGGTATATTTATGCACTCACCAATATATGAGATTAAAGAAACCCTTAATGAAGTATACAAAATTATACTTTACTCTATTGGAATATCTTTTTTTATAGCCACAACAATGCTTTATACAATATCTCAAAAAATTTCAAGGCCTATAAAAGAAATAAACCAGATAACTAAGGTAATAGCTTCAGGAGAATTTCATAAGAGAGTATCTATCAAATCAAAAGATGAGCTAGGACAACTAGCCAGCTCCTTTAATCACATGGCGGAAGAGCTAAGTAAGCTAGAGAACATGAGGAGAGGATTTATTGCAGATGTATCTCATGAATTAAGAACCCCCTTAACCTTGATAAAAGGCTATACTAAAGGTCTTATGGATGTAGAATTACCTGAAAATAAAAAGGATGAATATTTTAAAATAATCTGTGAAGAAACAGATAGACTAACTGAGTTAATAAACAATCTTCTTGACTTGTCTAGAATGGAGTCAGGAAGTAATACCCTAAATATAGAAAGCTTTAATATAAATGAATTGATCAGAAGAAATATATTGAAATTTAGCAATGGGTTGGAAAAAAAGAATATCCATGTAGAAATAGAGTTTAAGAAAGAACCCTTATGGGTAGCTGCAGATAGAGAGAGTATTTCACAGGTAATAGCTAATTTAATAGACAATGCAGTTAAATTTATGAACAACGAGGATACCTTAACCATTGATACATGCATTAAAGATAATAAGGCCCTAATATCTATTAAAGATACTGGAATAGGCATACCTGATGATGAGATAAAAAACATATGGGAGAGATTTTATAAAGGGGACAAATCAAGATCAAGGCAAGTTAAGGGAACTGGTCTTGGACTTGCCATAGTAAAGGAAATAATTAAAAGCCATAATGAAGACATAATAGTAGAAAGTAAGGTTGGAGAAGGAACTAGGTTTAGTTTTACATTAAGACTTTCAGAAAAGCTGTAGAAAAAACACTGCTCTAAGATTATTTAATCTTAAAGCAGTGTTTTCTTACTTACTTTCATCAGTTTTGTCACCTATTCTACTTAAGCTACCGCCCCTAGCAGCAGCTACAGGTACTGCAAACATAATACCTGTATTTGGCTGTGACATATCTCCACCACATATTTTTTCGATTTCGTCCATTACAGTGTCTAATTTTTCTTTTCCTTCTATTAAGGTAAAAAGAGTTTTATTATTTGCAATATCTGTATCTAAAGCCTTCATAACACTGCCGATTAATGGTATCTCCTTGCCGATACTTTTTCGAAGTCTTCCAGCACCAACAGAATCAATAATTGTAGCACCAGATATGCCGATTTCCTTCATTTTTCTAAGTATTTCTTTTAAGCACTCTGGCTTATTAAAAACTACAAATAAAAGATACATACTAACACCTCTTTTAAGCTGATATTTGTTTAATAAAGAATAAGAGAGCTCTAATTTTTGACCATACTATACTAAATAGTATATTGTCTTTAGCTAGTTTTAGCAAATGATTTCTTTAAAAGTGGAGGACTAATCATAGTTGTAGTCAGTATCATAAATATTATAGCCGCAAATAGTCCCTTATGAACTACTCCAAGTCTCAATCCAATATCCGTAATAATTAAAGCAACCTCACCTCTAGGTATCATGCCTAAGCCAATCTGTAGGGATTCCCTTTTATTAAACTTTAAAAGTCTGGCTACAAATCCACATCCAATGAGCTTGCCTAATATTGCAGCTACCATTAAAACTACTCCAAAGCCTAGGTCATTTAGCATATGTGTTATATCTACTTCCATACCAGTTACAACGAAAAATATGGGAGTAAAGAGAAGATAAGAAAGCTCCTGCATTTTATAGGATATTTTTTGTTTGAAGGGCGTGCTAGAAATCATTATTCCAGCTAAATAAGCACCGGTTATAGCAGCAACCCCCATTTCATCAGCAATAAATGAAAATAGCAAACAAAATATTAACCCTATTCCAGCTATACGTTCTGTAGTGTTTTTGAAGCTGAAAAATTTGCTTGACAGCTTGACTACTAAAAATCCTAGGACTAAAGCTAATATGAAAAAGCCTACTAGCTTTACCAATACCAACCAAATGCTTTGTCCTTCCCCTGGACTAATAAAGCCGGCAACTAATGATAGCATTATAATGCCAACAACGTCATCAATTACAGCGGCACTAAGGATTGTAATCCCTTGCTTTGTTCTCAATTTATCAATCTCTCTTAAGGTTTCTACAGTTATACTTACGCTTGTAGCAGCTAGTATTATACCAATAAAAAAGCTTTCTCCAGCATCATTTCCAAATAATAAGCTAGCACCCATGCCAAAGGCTATAGGAACAATAACTCCTCCCATGGCAATGATAAAAGATGACTTGCCAGCACTTATCATTTCATCAATATCAGTTTCTAACCCTGCAATAAACATAAGAAGTACGACGCCTAAGTCTGCCAAATGAATAAAAGTTTCCGAAGGCTCTACCAGCTTAAAAAGTGATGGACCGATTAAAATACCGAAAATGAGCTGGCCAAGAACTGCTGGTTGGTTTATTTTCCTACATAAATAACCACCGAAAGCTCCTGCAGCTAAAATTATTGCAAGTTGATATAAAAACATAAATACACCCCTTAAATAAATAATACTAAAATAATTATGTTGTTATTTATATAAAATTCTACATAAATATACAAATACCTTTGGATACAAACTACAGATATTAAGGGGATGCTTTGTAAATACTTGTAGGAAAAAAGTTTACAATTTATTCATATTTTATTAAAACTTTATGTCTATAATATAATTAAAGAAGGGTAAGATTTAAACAAAGACAATATTTAAAGGAGGTTATTTAATATGGACAACTTTAACCCAAATTTTAATATGGATGATTACGGAAAGAAATACGAAAAGAAATATAAAAGAAGCAGATTGATAAATATTATTCTCCTTTCCATACTTATTGGAGTAATTATAGGAGGGGCCTTTACTTACGGTATACTACAAACTCAGCCTATGGATATTACGAAGCCTGTAGAAGCAGCATCTTCACAGAATAATACCAGCATTACTAATACTTCTGAAGGGCAACCAGTAGCTAGCCAATGGTATACTAGTCCTGTAGTGAATGTGGCAGAAGAAGTTCTTCCTTCAATAGTCATGATTAAAAACAAAGTAAATGTCAATAGAGGCTATGAAATACTTCAAGTGGACAAAGGCACAGGCTCAGGAATCATTTACAGACAAGATGGATATATAATTACAAATCAGCATGTTATAGATGGTGCTACAGAGCTAATAGTTATACTAAATGATGGCACAGAGTATAAAGGCAAAGTTTTAGGCCAGGATTTAAAAACCGACCTAGCAGTAGTAAAAGTTGAGGCTAAAAACCTTCCAGCTGCTAAAATTGGAGATTCAGATAAGCTGAGAGTAGGAGAGCTAGCAGTTGCCATAGGCAACCCCGCAGGTGAAGAATTTTCTGGTTCAGTAACTGCAGGTATAATAAGTGCATTGAATCGTTCTCTAAATGTAGGAGAGAAGAAAATGAAGCTTATACAAACTGATGCAGCTATTAACCCTGGAAACAGTGGTGGAGCATTAGTTAATCAAAATGGTGAAGTTATTGGAATAAATAGCGTGAAGCTTTCATCACCAGAAATTGAAGGCATGGGATTTGCAATCCCAATTAATGATGCATTACCTATAATAAACGAGCTAATGCAAAATGGATATGTTAAAAGGCCTTGGATAGGTATAGGTATTTCAAATATTACAGAATCCATATCTAAACAATATAACCTCCCTGTTGGAGTCTATATAGGAAGAGTATATTTTGGAAGCCCTGCTGAAAAGGCTGGATTAAAGCCTAATGACGTAATCATTAAGATAGATGAAGAAAAAATAGAGAATATAGAGGATTTATCACATATTATTGAAAATCACAAGGCAGAAGACGTGATTAGACTAACTATATATAGAGATGGCAAGTATATGGATATTGATGTAACACTAGATATTATGCCCCCTACAGAATAGAATCCCCATAAGCTATTCTGATAATATAATTACAACATAATAAATACAATAGAAATATATTGCAAATAGCATAAGTGAATAAGCAATATTTCTATTGTATTTTTTCATATTAACTCTTTTTTATTTAATATATAAAGTATTAAATAGCCTACAACAATAAAAGCCAGTGAAAAAACAACTTCAAAAATTAATCTTCTCATAAATATCTCCTCTTATGAAAATGTTTATTTAGAATAGTATTAGCAATATAAGAGCAAAATATAAATAACAAAAGCTTATACCTCCCGTCTCAGAACCACAGCTAACAACTATAACATCTTTATCAGGAGCTGAAAATCTATGAAAACCTTTATAGAAGTAGTAGTGCAAACCCTACTGGCATTCTTTTCTATCTTATATTTAGCTAGAATACTGGGAAGACAGCAGGTATCGCAATTAACCTTTCATGAATACATAAATGGGATTACTTTTGGTTCTATTGCTGCTGCATTAGCTACAGATACGGAACAAAGAACCTGGCAGCATTTGGTTGGTCTTGTTCTATTTGCAGCCTTGACATTTCTTGTGTCATATATAACTATGAAAAGTAGAAGCATAAGTAAGGTTTTAGAAGGAGAGCCTGTACTAGTTATTCAAAATGGGAAAATATTAGAAAAAAATCTAAGACGAACCAGATATCATATGGATGAGCTTAATGTACTCCTAAGACAATCAGGATGCTTTTCTCCAGATGAAGTTCAATATGGGCTTCTAGAAATAAATGGGGGATTAAGCATAATAAAAAGAGGAGATAAAAGAAATGTAACTATAGGTGATTTGAATCTTAAACCTAGCCTTGAAGCAATACCCACTGAACTAGTCATAGGAGGACAAATAATATATGAAAATCTAAGTAAAATGAAAATGGATGGTAAAGCATTGTTAAACGAATTAAAGAAGCATGGTGTGAAAAGGATTGATGAAGTAATGTATGCAAGCATGGACTATAATAGGAAAGTATATGTAGATAAATTTGAAGATAATCTATCAGAAAAAATAGATATGAGTGAGAATAATAAAGGTGTTTAGCTAGATAATTTCCTTGACAAAATTATAAAA
Organism: Proteiniborus ethanoligenes; assembly: GCF_900107485.1. Classification (NCBI taxonomy): domain Bacteria; kingdom Bacillati; phylum Bacillota; class Clostridia; order Eubacteriales; genus Proteiniborus; species Proteiniborus ethanoligenes. Next base: position 79,554 of record NZ_FNQE01000007.1, on the reverse strand, counting down.
TAAAACTATAATGTAATAAAATTCAAATTTAAAGCAATGACAGGACGAGTAAATTAGGAACGATCGAAAGAGAGAGGTTGCCGTGGCTGGAAGCACCTTAGATTAGTCTAATTGAAAACTACCCTTGAGTTGTATCTGAAACCAGTATTTCTGGATAAGGATTTCCGTTGATAACGTTACAATTACTTGAGTGGGATTTTATATAATATAAAATCCTAATTAGGGTGGTACCGTGGGATTAAGCTCTCGCCCCTAGATAAGATATCTAGGAGTGAGAGCTTTTTATTTAAATTTAAAAATAGGATTAAATAATTATAAGGAGGTTTTGAAATGTCAAAGATAAATATTACATTACCCGATGGTTCTATTAGACAGTACGAAAGAGGAGTAAAGATAGTAGACATTGCAAGGGATATAAGTGAGGGTCTTGCAAGAGTAGTATTAGGAGCAGAAGTAAATGGTGAATTATTTGGACTAGAGGATAAAGTAAATGAAGATTCAAATATACAATTGTTAAAATTTGAAGACGAGGGTGGTCGTGAAGTATTTAGACATACAAGTGCTCACATGCTAGCTCAAGCAGTTAAAAGACTTTTTCCAGATGCTAAGTTAGCTATTGGCCCTGCTATTAAGGATGGCTTTTACTATGACATAGATGTAGAGCATAGATTTACTCCAGAGGATTTAGAACTAATTGAAACAGAAATGGCAAAAATAGCAAAGGAAGATTTAGAGATAAAGAAATTTGTTCTTCCGAGAAATGAAGCATTAGAGTACGTAAAAAAAGAGGGAGAAATATACAAAGTAGAATTAATAGAGGACTTACCAGAAGACTCAGTTATTTCCTTCTATCAGCAAGGAGATTTTGTTGACCTTTGTAAAGGGCCACATCTTCAAAGCACCAAGAAAGTAAAGGCTATTAAGCTTACAAGCATAGCAGGAGCATATTGGAGAGGTGACGAAAAAAGACCTATGCTTCAAAGAATTTATGGAACATCCTTTGAAAAACAGAAGGATTTAGATGCATATCTAGAATTTCTTGAAGAAGCAAAGAAAAGAGATCATAGAAAGCTAGGCAGAGAGCTAGATTTATTTAGCATGCATGGAGAAGGACCTGGGTTTCCATTTTTCCACCCAAAAGGAATGATACTATGGAATACTATACAGGACTTTTGGAAGAAAGAGCATGTTAAGAGAGGCTATGGAGAGGTCAAGACTCCCCTTATACTAAATGAACAGCTTTGGCATCAATCAGGTCACTGGGATCATTACAAAGAAAACATGTACTTCACAAAAATTGATGAAGGTGAGTATGCTATTAAGCCTATGAACTGTCCAGGAGCAATGCTAATATATAAATCAAAGATGTATAGCTACAGAGACCTTCCGTTAAGATGGGCAGAGCTAGGCCAGGTTCATCGACATGAGCTAGCAGGAGCATTACATGGACTTATGAGAGTAAGGACCTTTATTCAGGATGATGCTCACCTATTCATGCTGCCAGAGCAGGTAAAGGAAGAACTAATAAAAGTAATAGATTTAGCTGATTATATGTATCAGGTGTTTGGATTTAAATATCATGTAGAGCTTTCCACAAGACCAGAGAATTCAATGGGAACAGAAGAGCAATGGGAAAGAGCTACAAACAATTTAAGAGAAGCCTTAGAAGAGAAAGGTATTGAATATATAATCAATGAAGGTGATGGAGCGTTTTATGGTCCGAAGATAGACTTCCACTTAGAAGATAGCATAGGCCGTACATGGCAATGCGCTACTATACAATTAGACTTCCAGATGCCTGAAAGATTTGACTTGACATATATAGGTCAGGATAATGAAAAGCATAGACCTGTAATGATTCATAGAACTATATTGGGAAGCATGGAAAGATTTATTGGAGTCTTAATAGAGCATTATGCAGGGAAGTTCCCTGTATGGATATCACCAGTTCAAGTAAGCATACTACCTATATCAGATAAATTTAATGAATATGCTTATAGTATTCAGAAAAAGCTTGAAGAAAAGGATGTAAGAGTAGAAGTAGATGATAGGGCAGAAAAGATAGGGTTCAAAATAAGAGAAGCACAGCTTGCTAAAACTCCATATATGCTAATAGTAGGAGAAAAAGAGGCTGAGAATAATTCGGTTTCAGTAAGGGTTAGAGACCAAGGAGATATAGGCTCTATGGAAGTGCAAGACTTTATAGATAGAATAATAAAAGAAATAGAAGATAAAAAATAACTAAAGCGGCCATTTTGGCCGCTTTAGTTATTCATAAAGAAAAATCAAAGGGTATTGTTTACAACAATATTAAGTGGTACAATATATGAGACTATATATATAGGTAAGAACTCGTCAAAAAAATTTGAAAGGAAACTCTACATGAACCTGATAATATTATTTGAAAAAGATTTTATTAGCGAAAATAAAGTATGCTTAAAAGACCGTAGATTGAACCATGTACTATCTGTTCATAGGGCAAGTGTAGGAGATACATTAAGAGTAGGACTGTTAAACGGGAAAATAGGACAAGGGCTTATCACTTTCCTAAATGATAAAGAGATGGAAATGGAAATAGAGCTAAAAGAAGAAAGCCCGCCATCATTGAATGTTCAGCTAATACTTGCTATGCCTAGGCCTAAAGCACTTAAAAGGATAATACAAGATGTGACTACTATGGGGATAAAAAAAATATATATAATTAAAACCTGGAGAGTAGAAAAAAGCTTTTGGAGTAGTCCTGTGCTAAAAGAAGAAGCTCTATTTGAAAATATGGTACTAGGACTTGAGCAGGGCAAAGATACTGTACTTCCCAGTATAGAGATTATAAAGCTATTCAAACCCTTTGTAGAGGATAGGGTCTCCCATATAATCAAGGGAACAAAAGCATTAGTAGCTCACCCAGTAGCAGAAAGGAAATGTCCTAAAAATATTAATGAGCCTATAACCTTAGCCATAGGACCGGAAGGAGGATTTATTCCTTATGAAATAGACATGTTAAAGGCACATGGATTTGAAGCAGTTAGTTTAGGTGAAAGAATATTGAGAGTAGAGACTTCAATACCAGTAATATTAGGTAGACTTTGTAAATAAGCTTATATAAAACTTCACATGACATGCGGAGGTAAATACTATATGAATAGGGTATTAAATGTTGGACTAGACATAGGTTCAACTACAGTAAAGATGGTTGTATTAGATGAAAGAGCTAATGTATTGTATAAAAAATACTTAAGACATTTCTCTGATATAAAAAACACAGTAATTTCTATGCTTGAGGAAGCTAAGGCGATATTTGGGAAAAATAAAATTACAATGATGATTACAGGTTCCGGGGGACTTTCTATTTCCAAAAAATTAGCCGTTCCATTTATTCAAGAGGTTATAGCTTGTACAAACACTATAGAAAGTTATATTCCCTATACAGATGTGGCAATAGAATTAGGTGGAGAAGATGCTAAAATAACTTACTTAGGGGATTCCATAGAGCAAAGAATGAATGGAACCTGTGCAGGTGGGACAGGTGCTTTTATAGATCAAATGGCAGCTCTTTTGCAGACAGATGCAGAAGGCTTAAATGAGCTTGCAAAAAATCATAGAACCATATATCCTGTTGCATCCAGATGTGGCGTATTTGCTAAAACCGATATACAACCACTATTAAACGAGGGAGCTTCTAAAGAAGATATAGCTGCATCTGTACTTCAAGCTGTAGTAAATCAAACTATAAGCGGCTTAGCACAAGGTAAGCCAATAAAAGGAAATGTAGCATTTCTAGGAGGACCTCTTTACTTTATGTCAGAGCTAAGAAATAGGTTTGTAGAAACACTACACTTAGAAAAAGACAGCATTATATTTCCTGATGATTCTCAATACTATGTAGCTATGGGTGCGGCTTTGACTTCAAGAAATGAAGAAGAAATACCCTTTGAGTGCTTATACGAAAGAATACCAGACATAAACAGATTAGATGTAGACGAAGAAAATATTTTGACTCCACTATTTAAAGATGAAAGGGAATACAATGATTTTAAAGAGCGACATAGTGCGCATAAGGTAAAGAGAGTATCTATAGAAAGCTATAGTGGCAATGCATATTTAGGCATAGATGCAGGCTCTACAACAACAAAGGTAGCTCTAATAGATGGAGATGGAGGCTTGTTATATTCCTTTTATGGAAGCAACATGGGTAGCCCACTTCAATCAACTATGGAGGCTTTAAAGGATTTGTACGGGAATTTGAACAATAATATAAAGGTTGTTAATTCGGCAGTAACTGGTTATGGGGAGCATTTAATAAAATCTGCTTTAAAAATAGATATTGGTGAGATTGAAACAGTGGCACACTATAAAGCAGCAGAATTTTTTCAGCCTGGTGTGGACTTTGTACTAGATATAGGTGGCCAGGACATGAAGAGTTTAAAAATCCATGATGGCGTCATAGACTCTATTATGCTTAATGAAGCGTGTTCTTCAGGATGTGGCTCATTTATAGAGACCTTTGCAAATTCTTTGAACATGGATGTAAAGGATTTTGCTATGGAGGGTATAAAGGCTAGAAATCCTGTAGACCTAGGGACACGATGTACAGTATTTATGAATTCTAGGGTCAAGCAAGCACAAAAAGAAGGAGCAGAAGTTAGTGACATATCTGCTGGAATATCTGTATCAGTAATTAAAAATGCATTATATAAGGTAATCAGACTTAGAAGTGCTGATGATTTAGGAGAAAAGATTGTAGTTCAAGGGGGAACCTTCTACAATGAAGCAGTTCTTAGAGCCATGGAGCTTATAGCAGGAAAAGAGGTTGTAAGACCAGATATAGCAGGTATTATGGGGGCTTTTGGTGCTGCTTTAATAGCAAAGGACAGATACAAAAATGGATATAAAACAAAGCTTTTGATGAAGGAAGAATTAAATAGATTTACCTCTGAAACTTCTATGAGAAGATGTGAGTTTTGTGGTAATCACTGTTTGCTTACAATAAACCATTTTTCAGATGGACGAGAATATATTTCAGGAAATAGATGTGAAAGAGGAGCAGGTATTGAAAAATTAGAGAATGATGTACCTAATCTTTATGAATATAAATATAAAAGACTTTTTAGCTATAAGCCCTTAAAGACAGAAGAAGCACCTAGAGGAACTATAGGTATACCTAGGGTGTTAAATATGTATGAAGATTATCCATTCTGGTTTACATTCTTTACGGAGCTAGGCTATAGAGTAGTGTTATCTGGTCGTTCTACTAAAAAAATATACGAGCTAGGTATGGAAACTATACCATCAGAATCAGTTTGCTATCCAGGTAAGCTAGTTCATGGACATATAACAGACTTAATAAATAAAGGCGTAAAAAAGATATTTTATCCATGTATAGCACACAATGTAATAGAGGATGAAACTGCTGGTAACCACTATAACTGTCCTATAGTAACCTCATACCCAGAAACCATATATGCAAATGTAGATGAGGTCAGAAGCGAAGGAATTACTTTTTACCATCCATTTATGCCTATAGATAATTCTAATAGGCTTAAGAAAAGAATATATGAGAGGCTAGGGATAGAAGGCTTAAGCAAGAGTGAAATATCTCATGCTGTAGATAAAGCATATACTGAGCTTGAAAGATATAAAGAGGATGTTAGAAGGAAAGGCGAGGAAGCAATTGAATATATAAATAAGCATAACATTAAAGGCATATTGCTTGCTGGTCGCCCTTATCATATAGATCCAGAGATAAATCATGGTATACCAGAAATGATAAAATCCTATGGCTTTGCAGTTCTCTCAGAGGATGCAATATGTCATCTAGATGAAGTAGAGAGACCAACTAGAGTGGTAGATCAGTGGGTATATCATTCAAGAATGTATAGAGCAGCCACATATGTAGCTAAACAAAAAAACATAGAATTAGTCCAGCTTAATTCCTTTGGCTGTGGATTAGATGCTGTAACTACTGATCAGGTACAAGAAATATTAGAGAGATTTGGCAAAATATATACTGTAATAAAAATAGATGAAATAAACAACCTAGGAGCAGTTAGGATACGTATCCGTTCACTAATGGCCGCTATTGGAGAAAGAGAAAAAAGAGATTTCCAGCCTGAGGAGCTATATAGTATGTCTAAAAGGGTCATATTTACTGAAGAAATGAAGGAGAATCATACTATTTTGTCACCTCAAATGTCTCCTATTCATTTTCAGTTCTTACAGACTGGATTTAGAAAAGCGGGCTATAATATCGAAATATTACCATCAGTAGATAAAAAAGCCATAGATGAAGGCTTAAGATATGTTCACAATGATGCTTGCTATCCATCTATTATAACTGTTGGACAGATAATGGAAGCATTAAAGTCTGGAAAATATGACATAAACAATACTTCTGTTATTATATCTCAAACAGGAGGAGGCTGTAGAGCTACAAATTACATTGCCTTTATAAGAAAAGCATTAAAGGATGCAGGAATGGAGCATGTACCCGTAATTTCATTTAATGCTATTGGACTTGAGAAAAATCCTGGCTTTAAGATAACTATTCCAATGCTAAATAGTCTAATGATGGGTCTAGTATATGGAGACTTATTGATGAGAGTTCTTTACAAGGTAAGACCTTATGAAAAGGTAAAAGGCTCTGCCGATAGACTTTACCAATATTGGGCCGATAGATGTATGGAAACTCTTGAAAAAGGCAAGTTTAAGGAGTTTAAGGAAAACATTTATAGCATAGTAAGTGACTTTGACAGCTTAGAAATTCATGAAAACATGATTAAGCCTAAGGTTGGTGTAGTAGGAGAGATATTAGTTAAATTCCATCCAACTGCAAACAATGATATAGTAGGCATACTTGAAGCAGAAGGTGCAGAAGCGGTAGTTCCAGATTTAATAGACTTTTTTCTATACAATGCTTTGAACAGTAAAGTAAGATATAAAGAGCTATCTGGGAGCTTTAAATCATCACTTCTTGGTAGTTTATCAGTAGAGGCAATAGAGTTCTATAGAAAGGACATGAAAAAGGCTTTAATGAATAGCAAAAGATTTACACCACCAGTATCAATAGAGGAATTAGCAGAAAGCGCTGAGAAACACTTATCCTTATGTAACCAAACAGGAGAAGGCTGGTTTTTAACTGCTGAAATGGTAGAACTAATAAACAGTGGGGTTCCTAATATAGTATGCTTGCAGCCTTTTGCTTGTCTTCCAAACCATATAACAGGTAAGGGCATGATAAAAGAATTGAGAAGAGCCTATCCACAGTCAAATATTGCGGCTATAGACTATGATCCAGGTGCTAGTGAAGTAAATCAGCTAAATCGTATAAAGCTAATGCTGTCGGTAGCAGTAAGAAATCTTGAAAAAGAAGAAGTAAAAAAAGCTCAAGAAGAGGCTGCTTATACTTATTAAAACAATTGAGACTTTGTTATAACTAATAGGGGCGGGTACATATACCAGCCCCTATTCCTATTCAAAGCATGGGAAAAGAACCCCAAATTTCACCATATCGAGGACCACGGATTTACATAAACCAGCTATTAGGTTAAACTAATTATGATAAGATTATATTATTATATTAGACAGAAGACATATGTTAACCAAATACCTTAATATTATACTAATATCTTCGAATGTATAAATGATACCCATAAAAAGAGGTGGTACAATGCTTTTTAACAACACTCTAGAGGATAGAGTAGAAGAAGCCAAAACTAATCCAGAAGAAATGAATAAATTGATAGAAGAATACAAGCCCTTTATAGCAAATGCTGTTCAAAAAAGAACAGGAGGCTTTTTAAAATATGGACATGATGACGAGCTGACTATAGGTATGCTAGCTTTTAAAGAGGCAATAGAATCTTATAATAGAACAAAGGGAAAATTTTTAAGCTTTGCAAAGCATGTTATCAATCTTAGGATGATAGATTATTATAGAAAAACTAAAAGAGAAGGAAATTTAGTTTCACTAGAGATGGTTAGCCAGCAGGATGATGAAAATATTATAGACATTGGAATGATTAAGTCAGTAGAAGAACATAAGGCTAAGGAGGAAAATGAAGCTAGAAGGTTTGAAATACTCCAATATAAGGAGGAATTAAAGGGTTGGGAAATAGAATTTAATGATTTAGTAAAGGCATCACCAAAGCAGGAAAAGCTGAGAGAGCTTTATAAAGAAATTGCAAGGATTATTATAGAAAACCAGAAGCTTTTTGATTTCCTATTGTCTAAAAAAAGGCTGCCAATAAAAGAAATTGAAGATTTTACTAAGATACACCGAAAAAAAATAGAAAGAGGTCGAATATATATAATAGCATTAATAGTAGCTATGAAAGGTGATTATACTTACATAAAAGAATATGCAAACTGGAGGTGATATTGTGCGAGGTATAGTAATGGAGAAAAACAATAATGGATTAATTATATTGACTGAAGATGGTCAGTTTTTAGAAGTCCAAAATTATAGTCAATCAGTTGAAATTGGACAAGAAATAGAAACAGGAGTTATTAGAGAAAACAATTTTGGAGCCTATAGAAAAATAGCCTCAATAGCCGCTGCAATAATATTATTTTTTACAGGGGGATATGGAATACTTGGACACTACATGGTTCATGGCTATGTAGACGTAGATATCAACCCAAGCGTAGAGCTTTCATATAATTTATATAAAAGAGTAATTAGCATAAAAGGTCTCAATGGGGCCGGAGAAGATCTAATAGTTGAAGTAAATGATTATAAGAATAAGCACATACAAGCAGTAGTAAATAAAGTCATAGACAGAGCAGTTGAAGAAAAGTATATAAAAAATAATGAAATAAACACCGTTTTAATTACTATAACGGAAAAGGGTAGCAGTATAAATGAGAAGGCTGTATATGAAAAGATAGAGAACCATATGAGAAATTCATCAATTGAGGCAGAGGTAGTAGTTATTAAAAGTGATAAGAAAACCTATGAAGATGCTAAAAAGAATAATATATCTCCTGGAAGATTAAGCTTAATAGAAAAAGCTAAAAGTGTAAATCAGAACTTATCACAAGACGAAATTAAAGATAAATCAGTAAAGGAAATAATGAGCATGATAAATAAAGCAAAGGAAGAGTTAAAAGAACAAGAAAACCTTGACAAAAAAGATGAAAAGCAAATAAAAGAACAGGAAAAATATATCAAGAAAATTGAAAAAGAGATTGAGAAAGAAGAAAAGGAAAGGATAAAAAAAGAGGAAAAGGATAAAAAAGATAATAATAAGAAGAAGCAAGACAATGACGACGATGACGATGATGACGATGATGACGATGATGACGATGATGATGACAAAGAAAAAAAAGGCAAGAGTAAAGAAAAATCTGATAAGGATAAAGAAAAAGAAATAAAGGATAGAGAAAAAGAATTAAAAGAAAAAGAGAAAGAAATAAGAGAAAAAGAAAAGGAAATTAACAAGGATAAACAAGAAGACTCTAAAAGAAAGAATTATGATGATGATGACGATGATGATGACGATGACGATGACGATGACGATGACGATGATGATGATTAAGAAATAAGGAATTAAAAAAAGCTCGCTAGAAAGCTTTAAAAAAATATGAATATTTTCACAAACTCAAGCCCTGGCACAAGCTAGGGCTTTTCTGAAGTATATATTGGTTTATATTGTGTAGGGTTTATAGCATTGACATAATAATTGCCAATGCCACAAGAAAAACAACAATGGCAATTACACCGTATAATACCTTTTTTCTTATGAAGAAAATCTTAGCCATAGCATCACCCCTCATATACATTTACTAGGGTACATTATTCCGTATTATAATCTATTTTAAATGATAAAGATATATTCCTACAATATGTAAATTGTTTAGATTTACATATTGTAGGAAAGTATATTATAATATAATAGTGTAGAATGAAATAGATAGGAGGAGGAATTAATGAATACTAGAATTATAACTGATAGTGCTTGTGATTTATCACCTGAAATAATTAAAAGGTTTGGTATAGACGTATTGCCAATATTGGTTTACCTAGGAGATGAGGAATACAGGGATGGAGAGACATTAAAGCCAGAAGAGCTTTATAATAACATGCGTGAAGGGAAGGTTTATACAACTGCACAAATCCCCCCTCAAATGTTCAAAGAAAAATTTGAAGAGTATGCTAAAAACGGTGAGGCCTGTATATATATAGCATTTTCATCAGGGCTATCAGGTACATATCAGTCTTCGCTTATGGCTAAAAATGAGGTACTAGAAGATTACCCAGATTTTGATATTACTATAATAGATACAAAATGTGCTTCTGGTGGCTTTGGATTAGTAGTATTAAAGGCAGCACAGATGGTTATGGAGGGCTTACCAAAGGAGGAAATAGTAAAAACAGCAGAATTTTATTCTGAACACATGGAACACATTTTTACAGTAGATGACTTAGAATATCTTTATAGAGGAGGAAGAGTAAGTAAAACTTCTGCCTTTGTGGGGACCTTACTAAACATTAAGCCTATATTGCATGTGGAAGATGGAAAGCTAGTTCCTATAGAGAAGATTAGAGGAAGAAACAAGGTATTAAAAAGAATGATGGAGATAATAGAAGAACGAGGAGTAGACTTAAGCAGACAAACAATAGGTATTACCCATGGGGATGACCTAGAAGTCGCTATAAAAGCAAAGGAAATGATAGAGGAAAGATTTAAATGTACTGATTTTGTTATAGGCACTATAGGCTGTGCCGTAGGAGCACATTCAGGCCCAGGCACATTGTCCTTGTTCTTCTTAAACAAAATGGAGTAGAAAAAAGGATAAAAAAATTTCCTAAGAGAAACACTCCAAAGCCTTTATAAATAAATATGCAAGTTTAAATTTTACATAATTCAGGCAAAGACTTCTTTGTGAACCTTAAAACAAAGAAGTCTTTATTTTTCTAAAATTTTTGTAATAATTGTTGATGTGATTATATTATAAACAGGTGAAATACATGCTCATAAGGAAAATAATAATAAAAAGGAGTTTTGATAAAAAAATAACAATATGGTATACTCAATGTATTAAATTTATCTAAGCAAGAAGATTTATAAATTAAAATCAAGAATAACGCACATCTACAATTGTTAAAAAAATAACGAAGGAGGTTAATCATGATAAATATAAATATTTGTATAGGAAGCGCATGTCATCTTAAAGGAGCTTATAATGTTATAAAAGGACTACAGCAGATTATCGAAAACAGGAAGTTAGAAGATAAAATAGCAGTAAAGGCCGCATTCTGTTTAGGGGAGTGCACAAAAGCTGTTTCTGTAAAGATTGATGACGATAAAGTAATATCAGTAGGGGAGGAATCAGTAGAAGAGTTTTTTGAACAGCATGTAGTTAGGAGGCTATAAAATGAAATTTATTAATTTTTCTAGAGAAAACTGTAACAACTGCTATAGATGCTTAAGAACTTGTCCTTCAAAAGCCATAACAATTTTAGAGGATCATGCTGAAATAGTTGATGATTTGTGCATTTCATGTGGAAAATGTCAGGTTGTATGCCAAAAGGATGCCTTGCATATTAAAAGTAGCATAAATCAAGTAAAGGAAGCAATACAAAGTAACAGGAGAGTAATAGCAAGCTTGGCACCATCATTTGCTGGAGCATTCAATATGAATGATGAACACCAAATAGTAACAGCTTTAAAATTACTTGGTTTTGAAATGGTGGAAGAAACAGCTATCGGTGCAGAAATAGTGATAGATTATTATAAAAAATACTACGACGAAGGTAAGTACGCAAATCTAATCACTACTAGCTGTCCTTCCGTTAACAACTTTATTGAGAAATATTATCCTCCCCTGACTAAATATATGATACCAGTAGTATCACCAATGGTTGCCCATGGTAAGCTGTTAAAGCACAGCTATGGAATGGACAGCGTAGTAGTTTTCATAGGTCCATGTCTTGCAAAAAAAATGGAGGCAGAAGAATTTCAGCATAGTGGTATAATAGATTTTGTTTTAACATTTGAAGATTTAACAGATTGGCTGAAAGAGGAGAACATAATACTAAAAGACCTTCGGCCTCAACCCTTTAATCATGTTTCATATAAGAGAGGAAGCTCGTTTCCTACAAAAGGTAGCTTATTTGAAGAAAATGGCTTTATCAAAAACAATTATGAGCTTATGAAAATAAATGGCGTAGAAGGATGTAGGGAATTCTTAGATTGTCTAATTAACAATAATATTACAGGTATATTTGCTGAGTTAAATATATGCAACAGTAGCTGTATAGATGGACCAGGAATGCCCAAGGATAATACTAATTATTTTGTTAGAAAGGATAAAATAAAGAAATATGTAGATAAAAAGAAAACTTATACCCAAGAGGAAATAGAATACAATTACTCAAATATTGATTTTTCTAAGAGATTCTTTAATAGAAAGGCATATAGGAAAACTGCTACAGAAGAGGAATTAAGGGGAATACTAGCCAAAATGGGGAAACACAAACCTGAAGATGAGTTAAATTGCAATGCATGCGGATATCTTTCTTGTAGAGAAAAAGCAGAGTCAGTATTTGAAGGAATGTCTGATGTGAATATGTGCTTACCATTTATGAGGGCAGAAGCGGAAAGTTTGAGAAATGTTATTTTTGAAAATAGTCCTAATATTATATTTCTTCTGGATGAAGAGCTCTGTGTAAAAGAATTTAATCCAAAATCAGAAAAAGCTTTCAGAGTAAGTGCTGAAGCTATAAAAGGGAAACCAATATCAAGCATAATAGATGATAATATTTTTAAAAACGTTGTATTTAAAAAGGATAATTTAATAGGACACAAGGTAATATATTCTGAATATGATTTAGTTTTAATAGTTAGCACAACATACTTAGAGAAGGAAAAAATTTTAATGGTAATAATGACAGATGTTACCTTAGCAGAAAAAAACAAGGAACAGCTAGTTAGAGTAAAAGAAAAAACATTAAATGCTGCACAAGAGGTAATAGAAAAGCAAATGAGAGTAGCTCAGGAGATAGCAAGCTTATTAGGTGAGACTACAGCAGAAACTAAGGTTATATTAACTAAACTGAAAGATATAGCTTTAGATGGAGCAGGTGATATATAATGAGTGATTACTTCATAGATGTTTCGTATGACAGTTTAAATAAATATGGAGAAGAACTTTGTGGAGATAAGGTAGAAGTCATAAATACTGACAATGGTATCATCGTAGTACTTGCTGACGGACTAGGAAGTGGAGTAAAGGCAAATATACTAGCTACTATGACAACTAAAATAGCAGGGACTCTGTTAAAGGAAGGAGTTAGCATATCAGAAACAGTAGACACGATAGCAAACACCTTACCAGTATGCAATGTAAGAAAACTTGCATATTCGACTTTTGGAATAATTAAAATACAAAATGATAGAACCGCACATATGATTGAATATGACAATCCACCTATATTTTTTATTAGAGATAATAAGGAAAAGATAATTGAAAAAAAAGAAACTATAATAAACGACAAGAAAATAATGGAAAGCTATGTGAAGCTAGAAGAGGGAGATGTATTAACTCTAGTTAGCGATGGAGTAATACACGCAGGCGTAGGAGGAATATTGAACTTAGGATGGCAAAGAGACAATGTATCGGATTATCTTAAGAAGCAAATTAAAATTAACAAGAGTGCTAAGGCTATATCAAAAAATCTTATAGATACTTGTAAATGCTTGTATGCTAGCAAACCAGGGGATGATACAACAGTAGTTACTATAAAAATAAGACCTTCTGAAATAATAGATTTATTTACGGGACCACCAGAAAATCAAGAAAATGACTGTAAATTAGTACATGAATTCATGAAGGGTGAGGGTAAAAAAATAGTTTGTGGAGGAACAGCAGCAAAAATAGTAGGCAGAGAGCTGAATCGTGAAATTCAAGTAGATTTAGATACAATGACAGTAGATGTTCCTCCTATGGCAAGGATAAATGGAATAGATTTAGTAACTGAAGGAGTCCTAACCCTTAGCAAGGTAGTAGAAAAAATAAAAAAATATGTAGGTAATTCTAACAGCAAGGATACCATTTATAATTTGAATGGAGTAGATGGAGCGTCACGTATAGCTAAAATGCTTATAGATGATTGTACACATTTAAATCTTTGGGTGGGGAAGGCTATTAACCCAGCTCACCAAAACCCTAGCTTACCAGTAGACTTGAGTATAAAGCTTAATGTAGTAAATGAATTATCAGTATTAATGGAAAGTATGGGTAAAAAGGTAAAAATCAATCACATCTAAAACTGCAACAGAGGAGGAGACTTGAGTGAGAAAATTTGAAAATCAGGTTCAGCTTATTAAATATGAAGTTCTTAGAGAAGTATCAAAGCTAGCAATGGAAGGAAAATTAAATGAAGGTATAGACAGCATTTCAGAAATGATAGACCCAGGGCCAGAACCAAGAACCAGATGCTGTATACATAAAGAAAGAGCTATTACTGCTGATAGAGTAAGGATAGCTTTAGGTGGAGATAAAACTAATGATAATGTAATAGAAGTAATCTCATCTGCTTGTGACGGGTGTCCAATCAATCGCTTTGTGGTGACAGAAGCCTGCAGAGGCTGTTTAGCCCATAGGTGCCAGGATGCATGTCCTGTTGATGCAATATATATTACAGGACAAAGAGCGTATATAAATCAAAACAAATGCATAGAATGTGGAAAATGTAAAGAAGCCTGCCCATACAATGCTATTTCAGATGTAATGCGTCCCTGCAAAAGAGTATGTCCTGCTTCTGCGCTATCAATTAGCGAGGATAAAAAAGCTGTTATAGATAATGAGAAATGTATACAGTGTGGAGCATGCGTATATCAGTGTCCATTTGGAGCAATAGCTGATAAATCCAGTATAGTAGATATAATAGAGCTACTTAAAGAAGCCAAAAAAGATAATAATACTATAGTATATGCAGTTATAGCTCCTTCAATATCAAGTCAGTTTACATATGCTAAAATTGGACAGGTAGTAAATGGGATAAAAAAACTAGGATTTCATAGCATAATAGAAGCTGCTCTAGGCGCAGATATAGTGGCAAAACATGAAGCACATGAATTTGCACAAAACATAGAAGTTCAAAAAATCATGACAAGCTCATGCTGTCCTGCCTTTGTCTCCTATATCAAAAAAAACTACCCTATGCTTGAAGATAAAATATCTAATTCTGTGTCACCAATGATAGCAACTGCAAGGCTAATTAAAAACACCCATAAAAATGCAAAAGTAGTTTTTATAGGGCCATGCACAGCGAAGAAGATGGAAATAAAGCAAAAAGATTTAATAGGAAGCGTAGATTTTGTCATGACATTTGAAGAATTAGCTGCAATGCTAGATGCAGCTGAAATAAAGATTGAGTATTGTAGTGAAGAAGTACTTGATAATGCCTCCTTTTACGGAAGAATTTTTGCTAGAACAGGTGGACTTTCAGAAGCAGTTAGACATGTAATAGAAGAGGATAATGTTAATGTAGTCTACAAGCCTGTAAGCTGTGATGGGATAAAGGAATGTGATAGGTCATTGAAAATGGCCAGAGCAAACAAGCTAGATGCAAATTTTATCGAGGGTATGGCTTGTGTAGGAGGATGTATTGGTGGTGCTGCTTCGCTTCATCACGGTCCGAAGGATAGAAATGAAGTTGATAAATACGGAAAGCTTGCAATAGAAAAAGGAGTTAATGACAGTTTGAGAATTTTCCATATGAATAATCTACAACTCGAAAGAAATATATAAATATATATTACAAAACTAAAAGGGCATGAACAAAAGGAAAATATGTTCATTTGCCCTTTATAGAAAAACTAATGATAACAAATTAAATTAGGAGGCAAATATATGACTGCAACTATAATGAATATTGTTAATAAAATAAATGGAGTCTTGTGGGGACCAATAATGATGTTTATATTATTAGGAACAGGCTTGATGTTCACCATAAGACTAAGATTTTTACAGGTGACAAAGCTAGGAACAGCAATAAAAGAGATATTTGGCAAAGGAGAAAACAAATCAGATGCAGAGGGCCTGTCTTCATTTCAGTCCCTTACAACAGCAATAGCTGCTCAAGTAGGTACAGGAAATCTTGCTGGAGTTGCCACAGCTATAGCTTCAGGAGGGCCTGGGGCTATATTTTGGATGTGGGTAAGCGGCTTCTTAGGTATGGGAACTATATTTGCAGAAGCAGTATTAGCACAGCTGTTTAATGAAAGTAAGGATGGTGTCCTTACCGGAGGACCAGCATACTACATAAGTAAAGGATTAAAAAATAAATTTTTAGCAGGATTTTTTGCAGTTACTATAATTATTGCTCTTGGAATAATGGGAAATATTGTGCAATCAAATTCAATAGCTACAGCAATAATAAATGCAGCTCCTAGAGTACCTGCTATAGTTATAGGAATAGGGATAGCAATATTAGCAGGATTGATTTTCATAGGAGGAATAGGGCGTATAGGTTCATTTACAGAGAAGGTAGTACCTATAATGGCAGCTCTATATATACTAGGAGGATTAGTAATAGTATTCATTAATATAAACATGCTTTTACCAGCACTAAAGATGATAATCTATGGTGCTTTTAACCCAAGAGCTGCTACTGGCGGTCTAATAGGAGTAACAGTAAAGGAAAGTCTTAGATATGGAATAGCCAGAGGCTTATTTTCAAATGAAGCAGGCATGGGCTCAACTCCTCATGCTCATGCAGTAGCAAAAGTAGAGCATCCAGTACAGCAAGGATTAGTATCTATAATTGGAGTAATAGTAGATACTGGAATAGTGTGTACTATTACAGCTTTAGTTGTATTAACTACAGGGGTGCTAGGCTCAGGCTTAACAGGTGCTGCACTGACACAGGAAGGCTTTCGTGTAGGCTTAAGTGGTATTACTAGTAACTTTGGTATTCAATTTATAGCAGTCTGTTTGTTTTTCTTTGCTTTTTCTACTATAATAGGCTGGTATTTTTTTGGAGAACAAAATATAAAATATCTATTCGGTAACAAAGGGATTAAATATTATAGAATTTTAGTTTTAGCAGGAATAATTATAGGAGCCACACTAGAAGTAGAGCTTGTTTGGAACTTAGCAGATATGTTTAACGCCCTTATGGTAATCCCGAACCTTATAGGCTTAATAGGATTATCATCCCTTGTTGTAAAATCCTTAAATGAGTATATAGAGAAATATGAAAAAAGACTTAGGTAAAGAAATAGCTTATTCCATATACTTTTAAATATATAATTGTCTTAGTTCCCCTTTTTTAAATGCTTGAATTGTGCTATGATATGACTGATAGGTCATAAATCATTTATATAAAAAGGGGGAGTTAAATTGCCAAAGAACACATTTTTTAATTTACCCAAAAACAAAATGGAAAAAATAATAGAAGTAGCTCTAGAAGAGTTTGTAAATTATTCATATGAAAATGCAAGCATCAATAGAATAGTAGAGAGAGCAGAAATAGCTAAAGGAAGCTTTTATCAATACTTTGAAGATAAAAAGGATTTATATGGATATATAATTGAAGAGGCCTATAGTAAAAAGCTCCTATTTATGTTAGATGCTATTGAAAATATGAAGTATAATGATTTTTTTAGTTCCTTAAAAGAGCTTTATACGGCAGAGATAAATTTCGCATTAGAATCCTCAAAATTTTCCACAGTAATACATAATTATACAAAGTGCAGCCCAGCTGAATTTAATGGAGAAATACTAAAGAGTAATCAAAAATACAGAGAAGTATTTGAAAAATTAATTTTAAAGGGTATAGAAAACAAAGATATAGATGCTGAAGCTGATGAAAAAAAACGTGTATTTTTACTTATTCACTTAAGTATGTCTATATTAGAATACTATATAAATGAAGTAAACTGTGATTTTAGTAAAACTATGGAATATTTAGATGGTATAATAAACTTATTTAAGGATGGTATCAAGCTTAAAAAAAGATATACTAAAGATGTAGAAGATAGATTTTACTAAATTAGGGGTGGAAATATGTTTGTAGGCAAAAAAGTGAAGTTGAGAGGTTTGAAAATGGAGGATGTAGAGCGAGCATATGAATATATGTCAGATCCAGAAGTATTACTTAATCTAAGTCCTGGAATACCATATCCAATGACTTTAGAAAGAGAAAGGCAATGGTTTGAGAGCCAGATTGAAATGAAGGATACCTATAACTTTTCCATAGAAGATATAGAGACAGGTCTTTATATAGGTGGCTGTGGGATAAACAAAATTGATTGGAAAAACAGTATTGCCACAGTGGGTATTTATATTGGTGATAGGGACTTTAGAGATAAGGGCTATGGAACAGAAGCCATGAGACTTTTAATCCATTTTATATTTAATCAGATGAATATTAATAGAATTCAGCTTTTTGTTTTTTCATTTAATGAAAGAGCTATTAGCTCATATAAGAAAAATGGTTTTATTGAAGAAGGTAGAATGAAGCAAGCAGTATATAGAAATGGGGAGTACCATGATGAAATAGTAATGGCTATTCTAAGAGAAAATTACATTAAATCAATATGATAAAAGTAAACTTTCCTATTAGCTAAAGGAAATGCAGGATATAGATTGTACAATCTATTCCCTGCATTTCTCCTATCATACTTTTTATTAATATAAACTAATCCCATCTACTAGAATTAGGATATCTTGCACCTCGACCTGATTTTTTGACTTTGATTTTCCTTCTAACGAATAAAATTATCAATAATACAACTATGATAACCCCTATTAAAAAATATATTTGGCCAAAGACTATATGTAAGTAATGACTAACTAATTCATTATCACCATCTTCTACTCTTGTATCTCTTAAATCATAAACACCAGTAGTCTCAGATATTGTCTTAACAAATAAAAAGCCATTATAAGCTTCTAAAGGCACTACATTAGAAAAAGGATTGGAGAGCTCAGGAACATATTTAGATGGAACATATTTTCCAGGATACATAATACCAATATTATGTATTGATTGCTCCTTGGATAAAAGCTTAAGTATATTTTCATTCTTTGAAGCAGTATTAAAATCTAAAAAAGAAATAGGTAAGCCTGTTTTTTCTAAATTATATGCCAATGTATTCTTTGATGATGAATTTATGTTGAATTTTGCAAGATAATGAGATATAGGAGTACCCCATAAATTAACAGGGAAAGCCCTAAATCTTCCTTCATAAAAATCAAGACCTATAGCATAATATTTATCTTCATATATATTATTAAGGTGTTCTCCTAAAGATTTATAATTGTTGACCTTCTTAGATATATGGCTATTGTGTGATAGTATTACAATCTGCTGATTATGGAACTGCTCTTCAAAATCGAGTATCCATTTTATATTTTCAGCCATATGATAGCTTCGGCGGCTTAGAGCTTCATTTGCTCCAGAATTTAAGTTTGTGCCCCTATAGTCAATCCATTGCAAAATAGAATTTAAATCCTGATTAGCAATAATATACTCTGTTTCCGAAGAAGCATTAATATATTGTTGTTTGTTGGCTTTAAACTCTTTAGATAGTTCCTCCATCATGCCTGAAAACAAGCCTATTGGTCTATGCTGAGGATGCTTAAAATTAAATCCATGAATAGAGACTAAATCTGATAATCTTCTGCTATATTTTGATCCTGCTCCAGCATCTACAATGTACAAGTATTCAAATAAATCATCAATACTGTTTTCAGGTAGTTCCATGTCTATGCCATAAAACTTTATCTTGGCATCATCTAAGGCATTATGGTTATATGTTTTCATCCATTCAATCATATCCCACATTTCCCTTGTAGTCCAGGATGCCAAATAAGCATAGGGTTCAATTATTGAAATATCTCCTTCTACCTTTGAGGTAGACCATATAAAATGTCTCAATGCCCAAAGAACATCATCCTTACTCCCATTACCGTTTAAAATATAATCATTTACCACCTTAACATCTGCAAATTCTGCGTCTATAGCAAATAATCTAAAATCCATTTCCTCAACCAAGAATTGAGCTAAACGATGCTTAATCTCAACAAATTCCTTTGACCCTAAGGTAGATTCACCTATACCAATTACTTTTTTATCCTTCAGTACCTCCTTCAGAGGTTTAAGATCCTCCATATAATCTTCAGATTTTGTAGTCTCTATAGAAATAAGACTTTCTTTTAAATCTCCATTTAAATCACTAGCTCCATAAGCTTTAATTAACCCAAAGTTAGAGAATATGATGGCTATAGACAAAGCAAAAGTTAATAACATAGTTAGTTTTCTATTGTTGTTCAAATTATTACCCCCTATCTTTTATCACATTACTTCCCCCTGCACCAAATCATGCACATATAAACGAATACCTAGCTTGTCTTTAGAATATAATTATATAGCATACTTAATTATATTCAACCAAAATATAAAAGATAGAATAAAAGAATTGACTTTTAGAGTGTAGACTAATAGAATATCTAATTAAAATACCTTGTTAACTTGTTACAGATTATTAACAATTGCCAAAAATGAGGGTAATAATACATGCATACGATAAGAAAGCAGAATTGATTGACTATTCAATAAAAATAATATAATATTATATATAATTATTAGGCTTAGTTGTTGAAAGGATAAGAACATAGTCAATATCAGTGTTTAATCCTATGTTTCTGTTTTTTTGCTAAAAATAAGTTGAAATTTTCAAAAATATATATTAGAATGTAAACAAAGCATTTCCGTGGACAAGTAGTTATAAACACTATTTGAGAAACATAATTTTAAATTATATAGAATAGTATATGATAAAATATATTATTCAATAAAAGGACTTGCTTTTTGTTAGCCTTATGTATTATCATATTCAACAATACATATAATTGGCTTTTAGAAGAGGTATGATATATCATATCACTTTTAAAATAATAATAATTTATATAAGGGGGAAAAAAAAGAATGATGAAAAAAAGTATTATCTTTTTACTAGTGCTAACATTAGCATTTTCAGCATTTTTAGTTGGCTGTACACCAAAAGAGCAACCAGTTGATCAACCAAAAAATGATCAACCAGCTGATACTGGTGAAAAAACAGAAGATCCAGTAGTAGTAGAAGAACCAAGTGGTACTTTAGTTGTAGGTATTACTGAAGCATCAGGTAACTTTAACCCACTATATTATTCATCAGCTTATGATGGATACGTAGTAGATATGGTATTTGAAGGACTTATTGCTAGAAACTTCGATGGGGAATACGAAGGTGTACTAGCTGAGTCATGGGAATACTCAAACAATGATACAACTATTACTTTCAAAATGCGTCAAGACAAAAAGTTCTCAGACGGAACTCCTGTAACTGCGCATGACATAGTATTTGCTTACCAAGTGTTAGCTGACCCATCCTACACAGGAAGATACGGAGCAGCTGTTAAAGACATGAAGGGCTATACAGACTATGTTGAAGGAAAAACAGAGGTATTCGAAGGCGCTAAAGCACTAGATGATTACACTGTTGAGTTTAACTTTGAATTACCATTAAGAACTAACTTTGCTAACTGTGGTTATCCAGCAATGCCAAGACATCACTATGGTAAAGACTTTGCTTATAACAACACAGCTGGTGTTGAAGCAATTACTGGTGATGTAATGGGTTCAGGACCATACAAAGTTGAATTATTCCAAGAAAAAGAATTCGTATCTTTAACTCGTAATGAAAATTATGTAGGAGAAGGATACTTAATCAAAGATATTATCCTTAAATTCGTTGACCAAACTACTGATATAGTTGAATTAACTACTGGCGAAGTAGATTTATTAGCTGGTATGATTGAGCCAGACAAAATTAACCAAGCTAAAAACGCTGGTAAGCAATTTAACTCATATCCTAGAAGTGGATACGGATATGTTAAGCTAAACTGTGAGTGGGGACCAACAGCAGATCCTAAAGTTCGTCAAGCTCTATACTATGCATTCAATAGAGAAGAGTTTGTAAACAGCTACTTTAAAGATGAAGAAACAGGCATCGTTATAGCTGGAACTCAAGCTCATCCATTTTCACAAATTTCATGGGCATTAGATGACAAGATTAAAGCTGAATTAAACAACTATGACTTTGATCTTGAAAAAGCTAAAACACTTCTAGAAGAAGCTGGCTGGAAATTAAATTCACAAGGCTTCCGTGAAAAAGATGGTAAAGTTATGGAAATGAACATAGCTGCAATGCCAGACCATGATATATTAGCTACATTAATCCCTATGTGGGAAAGAGACTGGGGTAAAGGATTAGGAGTTAAGCTTAATATTGCATACCTAGAGTTCAACACTATACTTGACTATGTAATCTATAACTCAGATGCTAACTATGACAAATGGAGCTTATTCTTCTTAGCTACTTCAATAAATTCTCCAGATCCACATACTCTATATTCATCATTCCATTCAGACTATGTAGGAAGTGGAAAAGACAATACATCTAGATATAAGAATCCTAAGGTAGACGAACTACTTGACAAAGGTAAGACTATAATGGATATAGAAGAAGCTAAACCAGTTTACCAAGAAGTAGTTAAGATATTAAACGAAGAAGCTGTTATGATGCCAGTATATGTTAACACATACTTTGACCTATACGATGCAAAATTAACTAATTTCACAACAAGCTCACTATATAACTGGGTAGCTGCATTAAAGGATGCAAAAGTAGCAGAATAGACTATTAATCATTAAAATAATTAATATAGAGGCAGCCTCCATAGCTGCCTCTACTATTTCATTCTATATTTACAACTAAAGGAAGGAGTGAAGGCATGTTAAAATATATTGGACGTAGATTATTGCACCTAATACCTGTACTAATAATTATTTCAATAGTAATATTCACGATTCTAGAGCAGATGCCAGGAGATCCTGTTAATGCATATTTAGGAGAAGGCTCTGCAGTAACTGTTGAACAACAGCAGATGATGAGAGCAAAATTAGGATTAGACCAGCCTGCACCTGTTAGATATTTAAAGTGGTTAGGTAGAACACTTACAGGAGATTTTGGGACATCGCTTAAATATAGGAAGCCTGTAAATGAGGTTATAGGCACGTTTATATGGAATTCCTTCCTGTTAAATGTAGTGGCTATGACGTTGGCTTTTGCTATTGCTATTCCTGTAGGCATAAGGTCAGCAGTTAAAAAATATGGTTTGTTTGACAATTTCTGGACAGTATTTTCATTAACAGGGGTTTCTATGCCGTCCTTTTTCTTTGCACTTATACTTATATTTTTTATAGCAGTCCCTATTAAATGGATACCTTTAAATGGTATGAGAACTGTTCTGCTTGCTGCAAAGGGATACCCAAGTAAATGGGCAGAGATATTAGACGTTTTAAAGCACATGATATTGCCTGTTACCGTATTGACTATTTCAAGCTTAGCAAGCCTTACAAGATATGTAAGAAACTCTGTAGTTGAGGTAATTAACCAAGATTATATTAGAACAGCTAGATCAAAAGGACTTACTGAAAAGGTTGTTATTTATAAGCATGCATTTAGAAATGCACTTTTACCTATTGTTACACTATTAGGTATGTACCTACCTGGTTTGTTTGGTGGTTCAATACTACTAGAAACAGTATTTATTTGGCCAGGAATTGGTAACATATTATTCAAATCAATTGGTGATAGAGACTTCTCTATGCTTATGGCTGCCAATGTTTTCTATGCAATATTGACTGTAACAGGCAATTTGCTGGCAGATGTATCATATGCATTGGTAGATCCTAGAGTCAAGGTAGAATAGGAGGTATGGTGATATGTCTGTAAAAGTAGATGATTTAGATAAAAACATAAAAATCAAATCAAAGGCTGTAGGACCTTGGCAACTAGCTTGGGAAAGATTTAGAAAAAATAAAGTTGCAGTAGCTGGAGCAATACTATTCATTATAATTGCATTATCAGTAATAATTGTTCCAATGCTTTCGCCATATCAAATGTCAGAGTTTGAACTTGACAACAAAAACCAACCACCTTCTAAACAACACTGGCTAGGTACAGATGAACAAGGCAGAGATGTTTTCTTAAGAATATTTTTAGGTGGTAGAATTTCTATAATGGTTGGTCTTATGGCAGCAGGAGTAACAGTAATTTTAGGCTCATTAGTTGGAGGTATAGCAGGATACTATGGTGGGAGAATAGATAACTTCCTCATGAGGTTTGCTGAAATAGTTAATGCTATTCCATTTACACCTACTGTAATATCAATATCTGCAGCATTAATGTTTAAGGTCTCCTCTGAGAAGAAAATGTTTGCTGTTATGTTTCTTATAGGTATATTAAGCTGGCCTGGCTTAGCCCGTATAGTTAGAGGTCAAATATTATCCTTAAGAGAGCAAGAGTTTATGCAAGCTACAGAAGCTCTAGGGCTTTCAGCTACTTCTAAGATAGTACGTCATTTACTACCTAATACATTAGCGTTTATTATAATCAGTGCTACCCTAGGTATGGCTGGAGCTATATTAACTGAAGCAGGACTTTCATTTTTAGGCCTAGGTGTTGCACCACCAGTTCCTACTTGGGGAAATATGGTTGAAAGAGCAAGAAACACAAAAGTATTTACTACCATGCCTTGGTTATGGATTCCACCAGGAGCAATGATAATGCTTACCGTTGTTAGTATAAATTTATTGGGTGAAGGGCTAAGAGATGCCTTTGATCCTAAGGAAAGTAGGTAGAGAATATGAAAAACATATTAGAAGTTAAAGATCTTGCCACATATTTCTTTACTGACAAAGGTACAGTAAAGGCAGTAGATGGTGTATCTTATACTATGAGGGAAGGCCAAACCTTAGGCATAGTTGGAGAATCTGGATGTGGCAAAAGTATTAATGCCATGAGTATTTTAAACTTAATAGAAAGACCAGGTAAAATCGTTAGTGGTTCCATTAAATTTAATGGAGAAGAGTTAGTTGGTGTAGACCCAGCTAAGATGAGACATTATAGGGGTAATGAAATATCTATGATATTCCAAGAGCCTATGACATCATTAAACCCAGTATTTAGAATAAGAGATCAAATTTCCGAATCTTTAATGCTACATCAAAACATGAAAAAAGAAGAAGCTTATGAAAAATCAGTTGAACTTCTAAAACTAGTAGGAATTCCAAGGGCTGAAAAGGTAGCAACTGATTATCCACACCAATTATCAGGTGGTATGAGACAGAGAGTTATGATAGCTATGGCCCTTGCTTGTGATCCAAAGATATTAATTGCAGATGAGCCAACAACTGCATTAGACGTTACTATTCAGGCGCAGATTTTATCCTTGATGAATGATCTGCAAAGAGAAACAAATACTGCTATAATGCTGATTACTCATGATTTGGGTGTTGTAGCTCAAATGGCTCATCATGTTTTAGTAATGTATTCAGGAAAAGTTGTAGAGTCTGCTCCCGTTGTGGAGTTGTTTAAAAATCCTAAGCACCCTTATACACAAGGTTTGTTAGCATCTATTCCTGATTTAAAAGAAGAAAAATCGAGACTTAATAGTATAGATGGTGTTGTACCAAATCCATTTGAATTACCAGAAGGATGCTATTTTGCTCCTAGATGTAAGCATGCAATGGATATATGTCTTAAAAAGCAGCCTAGCACTTACGATATAAATAGTGAGCATACTGCTAGCTGCTTCTTATACTCGAAAGAGGGGGGAGATATGTAATGGATAAATTATTAGAAGTAAGAGATGTAAAGAAATATTTCCCTGTACAAGGTGGTTTTTTCAAAAAAACCATAGGACATGTTAAAGCAGTTGATGGAGTATCCTTATATATTCGCAGAGGTGAAACATTAGGGCTTGTTGGTGAGTCTGGTTGTGGAAAATCCACTCTGGGAAGAACAATAGCTAGATTATATGAGCCAACTGAAGGTGAAATCATATATGACGGTATAGATATTGCAGGATTAAAAGGACAGGAATTAAAAAATTTAAGAAGAAAAATGCAAATTATTTTTCAGGATCCTTATAGCTCCTTAAATCCAAGGATGAATGTTAGCACTATAGTTGGTGAGGCTATGCTAGCTCATGGAATGGTTAAAAAAGGAGCAGAATTTAATGCTAGAGTTTTACAAGTAGTTGAAAATTGTGGGCTATCAGACTACCACATTTACAGATATCCTCATCAATTCTCAGGTGGTCAAAGACAGAGAATTGGTATTGCAAGGGCATTAGCACTTAACCCTGAGTTTATCGTTTGTGATGAGCCAGTATCAGCCTTGGACGTTTCTATACAATCACAGATATTAAATCTAATGATGGATTTGCAAGAAAAAATGGGACTTTCATATTTATTTATATCACATGATTTATCCGTTGTTAAACATATTAGTGATAGAATAGGTGTTATGTATTTAGGTTCTATTATTGAGTTAGCTGATAAGCATACTCTGTATTCAGATCCACTACATCCATATACACGTGCATTGCTTTCTGCTATTCCGGTAGCAGACCCAACAAACATTAGAAAGATGGAGCCAATTATTGGAGAAATTCCAAGTAACGTAAATGTTCCGACTGGTTGTAAGTTCCATACAAGATGTGTATATGCAAAAGATATATGTAAAGAGCAAGTTCCTGAATATAAGGAGATTAAACCTGAACATTTTGTTGCATGTCATTTCGCTGGTGAGATATAATATATATATCTTATCAAAGGAAAGTGAGTTAATATGTTTAAGAAAAAAAAAGAATTATTTAAAAAAGTTGAACTAGATGAAAGCAAAAAAGATGTAAGGCTGGAAAAAGGAGATTTTTTAGCTATAGCAATAGCTCTTAGCTTTTATATGGTCCCAGCTCTTATAGGTGTATTTGCACTAATTGCTTTAATAGTTTGGATTATATTTTAGAACATATATAATAAAACTTAAAAAATATAAATAGAATAGAAAGGAGGCATAACCTCCTTTTTTCTTGCTTATAAACTATTGTTTTTTGAAAACAATTTAAATTACCAATAATATCAAGAATGCAAGGTAGGGATAAAATAATAAAAGACTTCCAGATATAATTCTGAAAGTCTTGATTTAACATGGTCTTACAGTACTCGTATCATAAAATTGGTGCATCTTCAGGGACTCGAACCCTGGGCCCACTGATTAAGAGTCAGTTGCTCTACCAACTGAGCTAAAGATGCAAAATAATTATAGAAAATATTATACTACTATTATAAGATGTTGTCTATAGAATAGTAGTATTTTTTACAAAAAAACACATGCAAATTATTCCTTTATGAGTTCCATAGGTTATTCTATATTTCATTAACCTTTTTAACCCAAAAGTCATTATCAGAAATCCCACAAAAAGGGCATCTTTTGACATTTAACCTTTTGTCCTTAACAAATATTACTACATTACTACAATATGGACACCAAAGCTGTCCACGCTTCAAAGTAACATTTTTAGGGATACTTTTTGTCTTAACATTTTTAGCCCTTTCCATTAAGGGAAATAGGGTTAATTGCTCATCTTTTATCATGTGAAAAACCTCCAATTTTAAACAGAGCAAACATAGTTTAATCTCATTTCATAATATCACATATTTTATATTATTATAAAGTATTTTTAGAAAGAGATAAACTAATATCATATACGTATTTTGAATAGCATAAATAAAAGATACTGATTTTAGGAGGGAATATTTATAATAATATAGAATAAGAAATAATGAGGAAGTTTTTTGAGGGAGGAGTACAAAATGGAATTTAATAATTATTATGATCCAGGAAAATATTCTAATGACCATCATAAACCAAATTATTATAGTGGAAGTAGTGGAGACAGCGATGATGTTGTTTCAATGGGGACATGGGTTATGGTACTAATACTAACAGGAATCCCAATAATAAATATTATTGCAGTTCTTGTTATGGCCTTTGGTTCAGGTAATAAAAATATAAAAAATTATGGCAAAGCTGCACTTATTATAATAGGCATTAGTATATTATTAGGAATTCTCCTTGCTGCATGCTCAGCATTTTAGACAAAATTGAAGCCCTCTAAGAAGCTAGAGGGCTAGAAGAGTATTTTTTACTCATAGGAAGGACTACTATTTGTATAGAATTTTCCTAGAGTGAGTTTTGACAAAGGCTTTTTGACTATAGACTTTCACAAAAGCCTTATTAATAAAGTCTATTAGAGTTTGAGCTATTAGAGTTTTGAATTTTTTCTTTTACTTTTTGCTTTTCGTATTGATCTATTGAGGTAGAATTAGTAAGACTTGGCACTGTGCCAGAAGTCATCCCTGTAGTAAAGCTATTCATAGAATTATTCAGATTTGGCATAGTACTTGAAGTCAAACCTGTATATAATCCTGACATTGTGCTTGAATTAGAGCTTAACTTTTGATTTGTATTTTGTAGCTCCTTATAACTTACAGAACTAGAATTTTTCAAGCTTGGAACTCTACCCATAGAATTTTTCATAAGCTCAAACCTCCAATTATAGTTTTAGTAAGTTGTTCACTTACATATATTATTATCTGCAATAAAAGTGTTTATATATATTATAAATAATTGATAATTTTGATTTTTTTTCATGAAAGTAGTTAATATTTTAGCAATGTGTATTTAAACAGGTGAAAATGTGGTATATTATTAATATAGGATTAATTTTAATATCCATATTGAGTTGAAAGGGGGAATATATATGGATTTCCAGCTAACTAATACTATGTTATGGCTAATATTAGCTGTAGCCTTTGGTATTATTGAAGCAGTTACATTAGGAATTGCAACCATATGGTTTGCATTAGGCGCATTAGTAGCTTGGATTTTTGCAGCATTTGATGCACCGTTAATAGTCCAAATACTTGCATTCTTATTATCATCTGGAATACTGCTTTACTTTACAAGACCAATTGCACAAAAGTTTTTGAAAATAGGGCATACTAAAACTAATGCTGATACCCTAAAGGGAAAAACAGGAATTGTAATAGAAAATATAGACAATATACAAGGTACTGGTCAAGTAAATGTAGGAGGGCAGATATGGTCTGCAAAAACTGCCTATAATGAGAAGATAGATGAAGGGACACAAATAGAAATATTAGACATACAGGGTGTAAAACTAGTTGTTCAAAAAATAAATAAAGGGGAGGAGTTAGAATGCCAGGTTTTATAGCGTTAATTATTTTAGCTTTTATTGCGTTGTTGTTAATAATCACTAATATTAGAATAGTACCACAGGCTTATGCTTTTGTAGTTGAAAGACTTGGAGCATATCAGGATACATGGAAAGTAGGTCTTCATGTTAAAATACCTCTAATAGATAGAATTGCAAAAAAAGTTTCCTTAAAAGAGCAAGTTGCAGATTTTCCACCACAGCCTGTTATCACTAAGGACAATGTAACTATGCAGATAGACACAGTGGTGTTTTTCCAAATAACTGATCCAAAGCTATTCACATATGGAGTTGAATATCCAATGGCGGCTATAGAAAATCTTACTGCTACTACATTAAGAAATATAATAGGTGATTTAGAGCTAGATGAGACATTAACTAGCCGTGACACTATCAACACTAAAATGCGCTCTATACTAGATGTTGCAACTGATCCTTGGGGAATTAAAGTAAATAGAGTTGAATTAAAGAACATAATTCCACCAAGAGAGATTCAGGATGCAATGGAAAGACAAATGAAGGCAGAAAGAGAAAGAAGAGAAGCTATACTAAGGGCAGAAGGGGAAAAGAAATCTGCAATCCTAGTATCAGAAGGAAGAAAAGAATCTGCAATTCTCGAAGCTGAAGCTGAAAAGCAGGCTGCAATATTAAGGGCAGAGGCTAAGAAAGAAGCAGCTGTTAGAGAAGCAGAAGGTCAGGCTGAGGCTATTTTAAAGGTTCAACAAGCAACTGCTGAAGGATTAAAGATGATTAAGGGTGCTGGAGCAGATCAATCTGTAATTTCACTTAAGAGCTTAGAAACACTTGCAAAGGTGGCAGATGGTAAGGCTACAAAAATCATTATACCTTCTGAAATTCAAAACCTAGCTGGATTAGCTACTTCATTAAAGGAAATAATGAATACTGATAATGAAAAATAAGATTTAAGGACACCATTAGGTGTCCTTAGTTATTTACTATTCACTAATTAATATATTTAAATCCATCAGTTTCTTTTGAAGATCTATAAGATTATTTTTAAGTAGGTTATAATCTTTTTTGAGAGTTTCTTCATCTATCATCTTTTCTGTTTTAGTTACAAGACCCTCAAATTGATCATATACTTGCTGTAGCTCTGACTTAATATTATCTCTTAGCTTAATAGTTTCTACCAAATCAAAGGTGCTATCCTCTATCAAATCTGTATCTAATTCATATACTGTGTTCATATTAGGGATTATAGGATTTATGCTAAAATTATCTTTTATTGCTTCTGCTAAGCCTAATGAAGACTCATCTTCCCCATGAACTATAAAAATATGTTTAGGAATTTTATTAAAGCCTTTTATCCAATTAATCAGACCTCTTCTGTCAGTATGGCCAGAAAAACCTTCTATACTATGAACTTCAGCTTCTACTGCTATTTGATCTCCTAATATCTTTACATTTTTTTCTCCATCCTTCAATCTTCTGCCTAAGGTACCCTCCGCTTGATATCCTACAAATACTAAGCTATTAGATTTTTTCCAAAGGTTGTATTTAAGATGGTGGCGTATTCTTCCGGCATTACACATTCCACTAGCTGAGATAATAACCTTAGGAAATGTATAGCTATTTAATCTCATAGATTCTTCTTGTGAGCTTATATAGTGAAGATTAGCAAATTCAAATGGATTGTCACCTTTTAATATTAGCTTCTTTGCTTCCTCATTAAAGCAGTAGGAGTTATTTTGAAAGATTTTAGTAGCAGATACAGCCATAGGACTATCAATATATATTGGAATTCTCATAAAGGTTTCAATATCGTTATTATATTCGTAGTATTTATTAAGCTCGTAAATAAGTTCTTGAGTTCTACCAACAGCAAAAGAAGGAATTATAACGGTACCACCTCTTGTAACAGTAGTATTAATTATATTAGTTAGATCATTTACTCTATCTTCTATATTTTCATGCTCTCTATTTCCATAAGTAGATTCTACTATCAGATAATCTGCCTCTTCAATAAACTCAGGGTCTTTTATTATAGGTTTATTAGGTAAGCCTAAATCGCCAGAGAAAACTAATTTAACCCATTTGCCTTTTTCCATTATCCAAAGTTCTACAATTGAAGATCCTAGTATATGTCCAGCATCTTTAAATCTAACTGACACTTCATCGTTAATATGGATTTTCTGATTATATAATACAGGCTTAAAATATCTTAAGCTTGCAGTGGCATCTTTGGCAGTATATAAAGGCTCAACTAATGGTTTTCCAGCTCTATTTCTTTTTTTGTTTTCCCATTTAGCATCAGCTTCTTGTATATGCCCACTATCTACTAGCATTAGCTCACATAGGTCACTAGTTGCTTGAGTACATATTATTTGACCTTCAAAGCCTTCCTTGACTAGCTTTGGAATTCTACCACTATGATCTATATGGGCATGGCTTAAAATCAAAAAATCTATTTCAGCAGGGTTAAACTGAAATTCCTCATAATTTAGCTTTTCAAGACTATTACTTCCTTGAAATAGACCACAGTCTATAAGTATTTTATAGCTTGAAGTCGTCAATAAAAAACAAGAACCAGTTACTACCCTAGCAGCACCCAAAAACTGAATTTTCATAGTTATCCCCCTTGTACTATTAGAATTGTTTAAATATTTGAAGTATTATCCTTATTATATCACAACTATATTTTGTCATTGAATGATTTTATAATAAATTCAAATATATTTTCACGCTTTACAACGAACGTATGTTCTGATAAAATAAAATCAAAGGTTAACTGTGAGGTGAGAGTATGATAGATAATGTCATTAATTATTCACTAGAAAAGCACAAGCCTATAGACATTATATACATGAAGGGTATGGATATAACACAAAGAAGAATAAAGGTATTTAAAATTGACAATAATATAATAAAAGCTATTGACTTAGAAAAAGGTGCCATAAGGAATTTTAAAAAAGACTCCATATTATCAGCTATGCAGGTGAAATTTTTCAATTACTCAGATATTAGTACAAGGAATATTAAACGCAGAAACCTACAACTAGAAAGTCATAATTAAGGAACTTTTTTAACTAGTTTTCGTCTAATCCATAAATGATAGCTTAATCCCTTAGCAGGAAGGTGAATTCGTATGCTTACTAAAAGAGAAATAGAAATAATTAAAGCGGTTATTGCCTATATAGATGACAACAAATCCAGAAGGATTAGAATAATAGACAAAGATACTAATCATATTAAAAGAAATAAAAGCTTAGGCATGCCTTTAAAAATAAATGCATAGGGCTTCAAAATAGTTTTTCCAAATAGAGACTCATTAAAAAATGAGTCTTTTTCTATTTTTCCTAAAAACTACACAAAGGAAAAAGTTGAAAAATGTAGAATGAAATATATAGGCGTATTTAAATAATAGATAAGAGAGGAGATATCTATTGAAAAATATTATAAGAATAATAACTATGCTCCTTATTTTGATAACTATATTTAGTATGGCAGCGTCGGTTGCTATTAATGATGACAAGGATGTGCTTATAATCGCAGGCGACAAAAATTATCCACCATATGAGTTTATTGATGATGATGGAGAATACAGAGGATTCAATGTAGACTTAATGAGAGCTTTAGCAATTGAACTAGGAGTAGAGATAAAGCTAGTTCCCATGGACTGGATGGGAGCTCATGCAGCACTAATTAATGGGGAAATTGATGCTATACAGGGAATGAGCTTTAACGAAAATAGGGCCGAAATATATGATTTTTCAAACGAATATCTTGTAAATTCACAAGTCTGCTTTGTAAAAAAGGATAATTCAATTATATTTGGTTTAGAAGATTTAAAGGGTAGAAGAGTGGCAGTACAGAGAAGTGATTTTGCTGCTTATACCTTAGCAGAAATTGGAGAAATAGAAGTAGTATTTTTCTCAGATCTAGATGAAGCATTTTCAAAGCTAATCAATAATGATGTAGATGCAGTAGTAGGAAATAGATTAACAGGATTATATAATATACAGAAAAAAAGAATAGAAGATAAAATTAAAATAGTAGGATACGAATTAAATCAAACTCCTTATGGAATAGCCTTTAAAAAAGGGAATCAACAGCTTGTTAAAGAGGCTAATATTGGACTAGAAAACCTAAAGAAAAACGGAACCTATCAAAAGATTTATGAAAAATGGTTCGGAAAAGAAATAAAGCCTGAGTGGAAAAGCTTAAAATATACTCTTTATTTTCTTTCTTTTATTATACTTTTGACCATACTAATTATCCTATTTATTACTAGGCTAAATCTTGTATTGAAGAGAGAAGTAGAGAAAAGAACTCACGAGCTAGAAATGATAAATAAAGAATTAGAAGCTAAACAGCTAATGATAAATGAAAGCAATAGATTTAAAGAACAGGTACTAGATAGCTTAGGCAACGGACTTATAACATTTGACAAAGATGGAACTATTACAACTATAAATAAAAATTCTGAATCCTTAATAGGGATTAAGAAAACAGGGGCATTAGGCAGGAAATACAATGAAATAGGCTTAGACGAATATTTTGATATGGAAAAGTTAAAAGATTGCATTACTTTTGGAACAGTATATTCATTAGAAGAAAAGACCTTTTACCACAACCATAGAAATATTACCTTTTCTTACACTCTTTCTCCTTTAAAGGGAGATGAGGATGTTCATATAGGTGCAGTATTGACTTATAGAGATATTACAGAAGTAATAATGCTAAGAAACAAACTGGCAGAAAAAGATAAAATGCAATCATTAGGAAGACTTGTTGCGGGTATTGCACATGAAATCAGGAATCCTTTGACCTCAATAAAAACATATATTGAACTAATGCCTATTAAATATGATAATAAGGATTTTAGAGAAAAGATGACACAGCAGGTACCTGCTGAAATTACAAGATTAAATTCTCTTTTATCAGACTTAATTGATTATTCAAAGCCTAAAAAAATGAAAAAGGAAGCTTTCTATTTAAAGGATATTATAGTTCAAACCGTTGAGCTGTTTACTGCTGAGCTAGATAAAAAAGGTATAATTCTAAAATATAATATTGAAGACAATGTAAATATTTATGCAGACAAGCAGCAGATAAGGCAAATAATAATCAATTTGCTTATCAATAGTATTGAATCAATAGAAGAAAGTGGAGAAATATCCTTTAGTATAAAACAGGATGAAGATAAAATCATTATGGAAATTGTTGATAACGGTAAAGGTATTTCAGAGGAAGATATGGATAATCTGTTTGAGCCATTCTTTACTACAAAGGCAGATGGCACGGGGTTGGGCTTATCCATTTGCTATCAATATGTTAAGGAAAACAATGGTCAAATTAATATTAGAAGTAAAGAAAATATAGGTACCACAATAGAGCTTGTATTTAAAAACAATTTTGAGGAAGATGCAGAGGAGGGGGGATACAATGAACAAGATTTTGATAATTGATGATGAAATATCTATTTGTGATTCATTGACCTTTGCTTTAGAAGATGAATACGAAGTCTTTAGTACCCAAGAAGTAGAAAAGGCATATGAAATAGTTTCTTCAAACATTGTAGACGTTATTCTATTAGACTTAAAGCTAGGAAATGTGGATGGTATTGAAGTATTAAAAACCATTAAGAGCATTAATGATGATATCCAGGTAATTATAATGACTGCCTTTGGGAGCATTAAATCTTCGGTAAATGCTATTAAGGAAGGAGCCTTTCACTATATTACAAAGCCACTAGATATGGAGGAATTATTGATTTATATCCAAAAGGCCCTAGAATATAAAAAGTTAAGTGGCTCCCTAACTAATTTGAAGGAAGTTGTAAATAGAGAATATGGAATAGAAGGAATAATAGGGCAATCTGAAGCATTGCAGCAAGTATTGAAACGAGTAATTAAAATAAAGGATATAGATTCAACTGTTTTGATAACAGGGGAAAGTGGAACAGGAAAGGATTTAATTGCTAAGGCCCTACACTTTCAAGGTATAAGAAGGGATGAAAATTTTCAAGTAGTTAACTGTGCAGCTATACCAAGCAATTTACTGGAAAGTGAGTTGTTTGGATACGAAAAAGGAGCCTTTACTGGAGCAGAAAAAAAGAAGCTAGGGAAAATTCAGCTAGCACATAAGGGTACATTGTTTTTAGATGAAATAGGAGAGATGGATCTGCAGCTACAAGCTAAAATATTGAGAGTAGTAGAAGATATGCAGGTTGTACCCTTAGGCGGAGAAAAGGGAGTTCATGTAGATGTTAGAATAATTGCAGCCACTAATAAGGACTTAGAGGAAGAAGTAAATGCTGGCAGGTTTAGAGAGGATTTGTATTATAGACTAAATGTAATAACTATAAAGCTCCCACCTCTAAGAGAACGTAAAGGAGATATACCTATATTTTTAGATTATTTTTTAAAAAAATATAATAAAAAATTAAATAAAAGTATTAAAGGATTTGAAAAAGCTGTAGTAAAAGCACTTGAATCTTATAATTACCCGGGAAATGTAAGGGAGCTTGAGAATCTTATAGAAAGACTGGTAGCTTTATCTGATGAGGAACTAATAACATTAGATGATTTGCCATTAAAGTATAGACAAAGCAAGATAATAATAGAAAGTGACGAGTTCATGGTCATAAATATGGGAACAACTCTAAAGGAAGCAGAAAAAAAGCTGATTTTGAATACACTGAAATATTTTAATGGGAACCGTAGGCAAACAGCTGAATGCTTAAATATAAGTGAAAGAAATCTTCATTATAAAATTAAAGAATACGAAAAGGGTAATTAATACTACCTGCAAATTTTGCATACTTGCAATTTTTGCAGGTAGTATTATGTGATAATAAATCTAAGGAATTATTATATTAACCTAAAAATCGACAAGTTTATTTTTGGCATCGCTTTTGCATAGTTAATATAGTAAGCAAAGGAGGTGCAATAAGGATTTTTAGATTTTATTATTGCTTTAACTAAATTTTAATTATATAGAGGAGGAAAACGTTTTATGAAAAAAACTAGAAAAATAGCATTGTTATTAATTTCTGTACTAATTCTTAATATTTATTTAGTTGGCTGTTCAAATGGAAGCAGCACGCCTTCAAATGAACAGAAGGTTGATCCTAAAGAGGTTATTGAAATAAATTATGGTCATGGATTCATGCCAGAAACTCCACATCACAAAGCTGCAATAAAGTTTAAGGAAGAAGTTGAAGCGGCAACTAATGGCAGAGTAAAAGTAAACCTTTTCCCAGCTGGTCAATTAGGTAGTGCAAGAGAAATGTTTGAAGGACTTCAAATGGGAACACAAGAAATTGCTCTAGTTCCTACAGCAAGAATAAGTGGCTTTGCTCCAGAACTTCAATTGTTTGACCTGCCATTCCTTTTCCCTACTAGAGAAATAGCTTATGACTTAATGGATGGAGAAATAGGTACTGAGTTACTAAATATATTAGACAAGCAAAAAATAAAAGGTGTAGCTTTCTACGAAGATGGATTTAAGCATTTTACTGCAAATAAAGAAACTAGAACTTTAGATGATTTCAAAGGTGTTAAGTTTAGAACAATGGAAAGTCCAATAATTATGGCTCAATTCAAGTCACTAGGAGCTAATCCAGTACCTATAGACTTTGGTGAGCTTTACAACTCTCTTCAGCTAGGAGTTGTAGAAGGACAAGAGAATCCTTTAGTTACTATTGAAAACATGAAGTTTTATGAGGTTCAAAAATATTTAATGCTTAGTGAGCATGCATACTTAGGTCACGTATTAATATTTGGTAGTGATTGGTTCAATAAATTACCAGAAGATATTCAAGAAATTCTTTATACAAAGGGAAGAGAAATAGCAAAATGGCAAAGACAAGCAGTACAGGATGAAGAAGTTAAATATCTTGAAACTATTAAAGCATCAGGCACAAGTATAGTTGAGCTAACAGAGGCTGAAAGAGAAGCTCTTAAAGAAGCTACACTTTCAGTTCATCAAGAATATGTAAAGCTATTTGGCGATGAGATATTAAATAAGGTTTATTCGGAAATAGAAAAATTAAGTAAGTAGTACCCCCTATAATATGAGGAAAATTAGATTGTATTATCTAATTTTCCTCATATATAAACCATAGCTTAAGGAGGCCAGAATCAACAATGGATAATATATTACGAAAAATTGAGCAGTATCTTATTGGCACTCTACTATTGGCAATTACTTTTATATTGTTCATAAATGTAGTGTTAAGAATTTTTGGACTTTCCTTTGAGTGGGCAGAAGAGGTTGCAAGATATGGGATAGTATGGGTTACTTTTATTGGCTCAAGTGTATGTATATACAAAGGAGCTCATATAGGAGTAGATGCTATAACTATGATTCTATCTCAAAAAGGAAAGAAAATTTTATCATTAATTGTATACCTTATTGCAATTATTTTTACGGTTATATTTACACATCAATCTTTTTTAATAACAATGAGGGTAATTGAAACTAAACAGCTTAGCTCCACACTAGAACTTCCTATGGCCTATGTATATGCTGCTATGCCAGTAGGTGGAGTCTTAATG
Source organism: Proteiniborus ethanoligenes (assembly GCF_900107485.1). Lineage (NCBI taxonomy): Bacteria > Bacillati > Bacillota > Clostridia > Eubacteriales > Proteiniborus > Proteiniborus ethanoligenes. The sequence goes on along the minus strand of NZ_FNQE01000007.1, from coordinate 41,893 downwards.
GGGATTAGATATATTCAAGAGATAATCTCCTCTGTAAAGGCTTTAAGGGAGGTTGAGGAATAATGACACTAGTATTATTTGCTATTCTTATGGTGCTTCTTATGGGAAGCGTTCAAGTTTATATAGCTTTAGCCCTATCAACAGTAGTAGCAATTGCATTTTTCACAAATATTCCATTAGAAATTTTACCTCAACGTATGTTTGCAGGTATAGATAAGTTTTCTCTTATGGCAGTTCCATTTTTCATACTTGCAGCAAATGTAATGAATGGTGGTGGACTATCTAAAAGAATACTGAACTTTGCAAAGGCTTTGATTGGACATAAAAAAGGTGGACTTGCCATGACAGTTGTACTTTCCTGTATGTTCTTTGGAGCTGTTTCAGGCTCTTCACCAGCAACTGTTATTGCTATAGGAGCTCTTATGCTCCCAGCTTTAAAGGAAGCCCATTATGGGGAAGACTTTTCAGTAGGACTTATAACTTCTAGTGCAGCAGTAGCAGTTATTATTCCGCCAAGTATAGGTATGATTGTTTATGGCTCAGTAACAGGAGTTTCAGTTGGAGAGCTTTTCATGGCAGGCTTAGGACCTGGAATAGTATACGGTGCAGTTTTTATGTTATATAGCTATTATTATGCTAAGAAAAACAAACTCCAAACAGAAAAAAAAGCTAGCTTAAGAGAGATTTGGTTGGCCTTTGTAGATGCAGTATGGGCATTAGGCATACCAGTTCTTATTCTGGGGGGAATTTATGGAGGAATTTTCACTCCTACTGAAGCAGCAGCAGTGGCTGCAGTATATTCAATTTTTATATCTATATTCGTTTATAGGGATTTAGATTTTAAAGGTTTAATAAACGAGACTATAAATTCAGCAGTAGGTACAGCGCAAGTTATGATACTTTTAGCAGCTGCCTCTGTATTTAGCTGGATACTCACTAGACAGCAAGTACCTCAAGCCTTAGCAGAAGCTCTAATGAGTATAAGCAATTCAAAGGTTGCAATACTTCTTATGATAAATGCAATACTTCTAATAGTAGGTATGTTTATAGACCCTGCATCATCAACTACAATATTAGCTCCATTATTCCTTCCACTGGCACTAAGCTTTGGTATAGACCCAGTACATTTAGGGATTATTATGGTAGTTAATGGCGCTATAGGCATGTTTACGCCACCATTTGGACTAAATCTCTTTGTGGCTACTGGCATATCTGATTTATCAATAAGTAAAATAATTAGAGGCGTAGTACCGTTTATTATTTTGAGCTTAATCACTATGGCTATCATAACCTTTATTCCTCAAATATCCTTATGGTTGCCATCAGTGCTTAAATAAATTTAAAAGAACACACCCTACCCCCAAAAACCATTAAAGAAGAGAGAATTACCTCTCTCCTTTAATGGTTTTTATATTCTGTTAATATATATAAGTGTGTATTTTATGATTAAAACTTACCAAATCCTCTTCCGCTACCACAAGAACAGAATAGAATGACTAATATTAGGAAGAAAAATAATAATTCGCTTCCCATTCCGCCACACTCACGTCCCCAATTACTTTCTACCATAGGAAATCCTCCTTTATTTTATTTGCAAATTACCATTTACCAAATCCACAATTTGAACCTGAGAAGCAGAAGAAAATAATTAAGATTATAATAATTAACCAAATTATTTCTCCATCAAAAAAGCCACATCCTTGTTTGCTAGCTGCATCTGTCATGTAATAACCTCCTTTATTAAAATAATTAATAAAATGTAATTTTAACTATTACCACTTACCAAACCTACAATCATCGCTGCAGAGGAAGAAGATAAAGATAATAATGATTATCCACCATATATCTATTCCACCATGGCAGCCACATTTTTGTTTATCTACTTCAGACATACTAAAGCCTCCTTTAGATTAATGAGGAAAACATTTTATTTGTTACTACATTATATGAAATGTAGTTTTTTTGGTGAAAGGGATATGGAATATTTTTTACAATAAAAGAAAATGTATTTTTAAAAACATACTTTGTTATGAATACAAGAGAAAAAATGATTTTTATGAATATATTGGGTATATAAGAAACAATAATTATTTGTATTTACATAATTATAGGAATATAATATAGTATTAATAATCTATACTTACAGAAATACGAGGGGTGATTAGCATGGGTAATGTAGCTGCTTTTTTCGACATTGATGGTACTCTTTATAGGAACTCACTGATGATTCAGCATTTTAAAAAAATGTTAAAATACGAGGTAATAGATCCTTTAATATGGCATAGCAGTGTAAAACACACTTATGATGAGTGGGAAAAAAGATTCGGAGATTTTGAGGATTATTTAGAGGAGCTTGCGGCTGTCTATATTAAGGAATTAAAAGGTGTTAATAAATCTTATATAGAATTCATTGCTAGTCAGGTAATTAATCTAAATGGTGATAAGGTATATAAATACTCTAGAACTAGAATAGATTGGCATAAAAAACAAGGTCATAAGGTTTTTTTCATATCTGGCAGTCCAGATTTTCTAGTATCCAAAATGGCTGAAAAATATGGGGTAACTGAATTTAAAGGTACAATCTATGAGGTTGATGAAAAAAACAATTTTACAGGTGAAATACTAAGAATGTGGGATTCAGAAAACAAGCAAAGGGTTATAGATGAATTCGTAGAAAAATACGATGTGGATTTACCAAATAGCTTTGCCTATGGAGATACTAAGGGAGATTTGTCCATGCTCCGCATGGTAGGTAACCCAGTAGCTATCAATCCAAATAGAGACCTATTTAACTGTATAAAAAATGATCCAGACCTGTCAAATAAAACTACTATAATAGTAGAAAGAAAGGATATTGTTTATAAGCTGAACCCAGATGTAGAGATAGTTAGGGGTCTATATGATTAGCTATTGACAAATATTGATAATATGGTATATTATTAAATATTGATATAATTGTTATAAACTATATACAAAAGCTATGATGAGGACAGTAGTAAAGGAGCTTTGCATACAGAGAGATAATCATTGGTGAGAGATTATTGTAAAAGCCTTTATTAATATCACCTAGGAGCTTAATGCCTGAAAGGGAGTAAGGCATTACGTTAAATGCGTTAAATTGCAATGAGAGATAGGTTAGCCTTGCTTTCCTATAATTTGGGTGGTAACACGGTTTATAATCGTCCCTAGGTTTTTGACCTAGGGACTTATTATTATGTATTGCTTTGTCATACTGTTCGTAAGTAAAAGTATGTCTTGTTTAGCGATGGTTTAACAGGAGTTGAGCAGTAGTTAAACAATCGTTAAACAATCGTTAAACTATTGTTTAAAAAATGAAAGGGTGAAAAAATGCAAAAGTTTAAAGAACTATCTAATTTGTCAATAGCTCAAAACGAAAAAGTGATTTCTAATTTTTGGGAAGAGATTGATATTTTAACTAAATCAGTGGAAAACAGAAATGGGAGCAAGCCCTTTGTGTTTTATGAAGGACCTCCAACAGCTAATGGTAGGCCTGGAATACACCATGTTATCTCTAGAACATTAAAGGATTCAGTATGTAGATACATGACTATGAAAGGATTTCAAGTTAAAAGAAAAGCTGGGTGGGATACTCACGGACTACCTGTAGAGATTGAAGTAGAAAAAGAGCTTAGGCTCAATAACAAGCAAGATATAGAAAACTTCGGTCTAGCCCAGTTTAATGAAAAGTGTAGAGAATCAGTATTTAAGTATGAAAGTCTTTGGAGAGAAATGACAAAGAGAATGGCTTATGAAATCGACTTAGATAACCCATATATAACATTAGACAATAATTATATCGAATCTGTATGGTGGATACTAGACAAATTTTTCAAGGAAGGCTTAATTTACGAAGGGCATAAAATACTACCATATTGCTCAAGATGTGGTACTGGTTTAGCCTCCCATGAGGTGGCTCAAGGCTACGAGGAAATTAAATCTAATACAGTAATAGTTAAATTTAAGAGAAAAGACTTAGACGAATATTTTCTTGTATGGACAACAACACCTTGGACACTAGCATCAAACGTTGCTCTTACAGTGAGTCCAGATGCCACATATTTAAAGGTAAAATCAGAAGAAACAATATACTATGTTGAAAAAACATTAGCAAAAAAAGTTTTTGGAGATCAGGAATTTGAAGTATTAGAAGAGGTTAATGGTAAAGAGCTAGAATATATAGAGTATGAGCAGCTAATGCCATTTGTCAAAGCAGATAAAAAAGCCTTCTTTATTACTGTTGCTGATTATGTAACTACTGAAGATGGTACTGGTATAGTTCATACCGCTCCTGCCTTTGGAGAGGACGATTACAATACGGGTAAAAGATATAACCTTCCAGTATTACAGCCTGTTAATGAAGACGGAAAATACGTGGATACACCATGGAAGGGTATGTTTGTAATGGATGCAGACATAGAGATAATTAAATGGCTTCACAGCGAAGGTAAACTATTTAAAAAAGAAAAACTGGCACATAATTATCCACATTGCTGGAGATGTAAAACACCACTATTATACTATGCTAAGCCAAGCTGGTATATAGAGATGACAAAGCTTAAAGATAAGCTTATAGAAAATAACAATTCAGTTAAATGGTACCCAGACTATGTAGGTGAAAAACGCTTTGGAAACTGGCTAGAGAATCTAAATGACTGGGCAATATCTAGAAGCAGATACTGGGGAACACCTTTAAATATATGGAGATGCGATTGTGGACACATAGATAGCATAGGCTCAAGAAAAGAGCTAGTTGAAAGAGCTATAGAAAATATTGACGAAAGCATAGAATTACACAGACCATATGTAGATGATGTTCATATTAAATGTGATAAATGTGGCGGTACTATGACAAGGGTATTAGATGTTATAGATTGCTGGTTTGATAGCGGGTCAATGCCTTTTGCACAGCATCATTATCCATTTGAAAACAAGGATAATTTTCATGAGCTATTCCCAGCAGATTTCATCTGCGAAGGTATCGATCAAACTAGGGGCTGGTTCTATTCACTTTTAGCCATATCCACATTTGTAACAGGTAAATCACCTTATAAAAGAGTTTTAGTAAATGACTTGATATTAGATAAAGAAGGAAAGAAAATGTCTAAGTCAAGGGGAAATACTGTAGATCCATTTGAATTATTTGATAAGTATGGTGCAGATGCATTGAGATGGTATCTCCTTTATGTATCTCCTGCCTGGACACCAACAAAATTTGACGAGGATGGACTTAAGGAAGTACTGAGCAAATTCTTTGGAACAATTAAGAATGTATATAATTTCTTCACATTATATGCAAATACTGATGAAATAGATCCAAAGGATTTCCATATAGAGGTTAAAGATAGACCTGAGCTAGATAGATGGATTATTTCAAAATACAATAGCTTATTAAAGGCAGTAGAAGAAGATTTAGAGGCTTATGATTTAACAAAGGCCGTTAGAAAGATTCAGGATTTTGCAAATGAAGATTTATCTAACTGGTATATTAGACGCTCAAGAAGAAGATTTTGGGAAGCAGAGTTAACAGATGACAAAAAAGCTGTTTACAATACAACCTTTGAAATACTAGTTGGTATATCCCAAATGATAGCTCCTTTTGCTCCATATATTTCTGAAGAAATATACAGAAACCTAACAGGAGAATTATCAGTTCATCTAAGCGATTATCCTGTGGCTAATGAAGCCTATATAGAACTTAAGATAGAGCATAAAATGGATCTTGTAAGAGATTTGGTAGGCTTAGGAAGAGCAGCTAGAGAATCTGTTAGGATTAAGGTTCGTCAGCCAATACAAAAGGTTTTACTAGATGGGAAGCATGAAGATGAAATCCAGGACTTAGTTCCATTGATTAAAGAAGAATTAAATCTTAAGGAAGTAGTTTTTGCTAAGGACTTAAACGAATATATGAACTTTAGCTTAAAGCCTAACTTTAAAGTAGCAGGTCCAATACTAGGACCAAAGATAAAAGACTTTGGGAAAGCATTGATAGAGCTTGACGGTTCAGTAGTAGCTCCGAAAATAGAAGCTGGAGAAAGTATAATCCTAAATATTTCAGGAGAGGACTTCCAGGTTACAAAGGATCTTGTAATGATTACCATAACAGCAAAAGAAGGCTTTACAGTCTCTATGGAAAATAATCACTTTGTAATATTAGATACCACATTAACAGAAGAGCTGGTAAATGAAGGCTTTGCTAGAGAGTTTATTTCAAAGGTGCAGCAGATGAGAAAAAACAATGGATATGAAATGATGGACAATATAAAAATCTATTACCATGGTGATGATGAAATAGAAAAGGCTGTAAATATTTACAGAGAATATATTATGAAAGAAACATTAGCTTTGAGCATTGAAAAAGTACAGGATAATAGCTTTGAAAAACATAATTTGAATGATCATGAAACGGGCTTAAAGCTGGAAAAACTATAAAAATATTTTAAAAAATGACGCTAATACTATAGTATATTAGCGTTATTTTTTTCTAAGCCCATTAGTTTATGAAAAAAACACAATGAATCATTTAAATGAGATTAATCATTTGTACAATAGATACAAAGGTAATACAGAATAAAAATAGAATCTCTCAGTTAGTAGTTAAAGTACTGATTTTATTCATGCTTTAAGACTATACACCATAAAATATTTCTATGCTATAATTTAGATAGAATTATATTTATTGGAAGAACTGTAAAATGGACAAGCATGTTATAATTATAGGGGGTTGATTAAATGCTTAAAAGAAATCGTTTTTTTTATTTAGCTCTATTATCTAATATAGTATTAAATGGTCTGGCTGTTTATCTATTAGATAAAAATGGCCTAGGAATGTTAACAAAAACCATAGCACCATCTGTTATCATTCTGATTGTATGGGGTATATATTATAAAAGTAACAAAAATGATTCTACCCTATTGCTTAAGGACATTAAAAATATTATGGATGAATATTCACAGGGAAACTTTCTTGCAGAATATACAGGAAGAAGAGACCTAAAAGACCAAGATAATATAGTGAACTCATTAAACACCTTAAGGACGCAAATGCAGAGTTGGCTCTATAATTTACTTCTTTCCAAGGTCAAAATCGATGACTATTCAGTTATTCTTTTAAGAAATACACGCGAAACCCTAGATAACATAAGTGAAATATCAGAAGCTATAAATTCAATTAATTTTAGCTCAACTAAGGCTACAGAAGATACAGCTGAAAATGCTGCAATAGCTGAACAATTATTAAGCTCAAATACTGAAATAACCGAAAATGCTTTGAAGTTTAGTACCTTCACCCACGATGCTACTGAAAAAATAATGAGGGATAGTAGAGAAATAGAAAAAACCCTAGAAGATGTTTCTGAAATAGAAAATATTATGGTTAAGGCATCTGAGGAAATAGATAGATTAAAGGTTCATTTAAACTCTATTTTCCAAATGAGTGACGCAATATCTGAAATAGCCGATCAAACAAATTTATTATCACTAAATGCGTCTATAGAAGCAGCAAGAGCAGGGGAAGCTGGTAGAGGCTTTTCTGTAGTAGCTGAGGAAATTAAAAAATTGGCTGAGGAAAGTGCTAAAACTACAACTGAAATAAAGAATAATGTGTCTTTAATAGATTTAAGCATAGGTAGAGTCATAGAAGAAATCAAGCAAGGGGCTGATAAATCTGTAGAAATCAAAGAAAAAAGCAATGAGGCTAGCAAAAATCTAAATGACATTACATTACAGATAAATGAAATTGCTAATTTTATAAACGATATATCAAAAAATATTGATGAACAAAATAGAGCTACAGAATCACTAGCTAAAAATGTTGAAAATGCAGCAAGCTTTATTGGAGATTTAAATAAAACCATAAAGGAAATAGATGATAACATTTCAGTGCAAGTAGAGATGGAAAGAGAAAGCTTAGATACTTCTAGTAGCATAGCTGATATAGCTAAAAACTTTAATGAATTCACTAAAACCTTTGAGGATGAAATAAATAAAGAGCTTATTGCTGCATGTGAGAAGATTGCAGACCTTGAGCAAAGGGGTATTATAAACAATTCATATCTTGTAGAGCTATCTAAAAAGACTGGTATATCTGAATTTTATATTACTGACTCTCAAGGAGTGACTGAATACTGTAACAATCCTCAAGGTATTGGGTTTAAAATAAGTGATGACCCTACTACACAGGCATACGATTTTTACAAAATACTATTAGACCCAAGCCTTAAGGTATGTCAAGAAATGAAAATAAGAGACATAGATGGCAAGTATTATAAGTTTGCTGGAGTATCTAAGAAGGGTAAAAAAGGTGTTATTCAAGTAGGGTTATTCATAGATGATTTACTTGATTTTAGAGGACAATATGCCATAGACTAATGACCTAAAGCTTCTTTTGTGATATATCACAAAAAAGCAACATAAAAAGCATTCAACTTTGTAAGTATATTACAAATATTTTCGTGCTATATTTATTTTAAGACATGTAAAACGTTTTCAACAAAGCAAACTATGTATACATGCTCTACTTTTTTAACATAAAAACAGTTGTTTTTCAATATATTTGGAGGTGAAACCATGAAGTCTTTTGAATACTTCAAACCAGAATCCTTAAAAGAAGCTAGTGAACTACTAATAAAGTATGGAGAAAATGCCCATATACTAAATGGTGGAACAGACCTAGTAGTAAGGATGAGAGAAAATTTAACTACACCAGAAGTTGTAGTAGACATTAAAGGGATTAAAGAGCTTTACGATTTAAACTATGATGAAAAAGAAGGACTTTTTGTAGGTGCATGTGTAAAACTAAGCGATATGGCACATAACAAGGCTGTTGTTGAAAACTATAGCTTTTTAGCAGACTCAGCTGAGACAGTAGGATCAGGTCAAGTTAGAAACCTTGCTACAATGGCTGGCAACAACTGTAATGCATCACCATTAGCTGATACTTCAACTCCCCTTGTAGCTACAGATGCTGTAGTTCATATTTATGGGCCTAATGGGGAAAGAAAAGTATCTATTCATGAATTTTTTAAAGGAGTAAGAAAAACTTGCTTAGCTCATGGTGAAATTGTAACAGGAATACAAATTCCTGCTAATAAAGATTTAAAGGGAGTATTTATAAAAAACTCCAGAAGAAAAGAGGTAGACCTATCTACAGTGTGTACTACAGTAGTAAAGATAGGAGATGAAATAAAGATAGCTATGGGTGCTGTAGCACCGACACCTATAAGAGCCTGGGAAGCAGAAAAGCTTGCTAAGGGAAAAGAACTTACAGATGAGCTTATTAGCCAAGTTGCTGATATGGCAGCCTCTGAAGCAAAGCCAATTGATGATGTTAGAGCATCTAAAGAATATAGAAAAGAAATGGTTAGAGTAATGGTACGCAGAAGTCTTGAGCAGTTAAGAGGCTAAAGGAGGGAAAAAGATGAAATATAAAATTAGCTTTACTTTAAATAATGAAAAAATTCAACATGAGGTTGAGCCACACAAAACTCTTCTTAAAATGCTAAGAGAAGATTTTGACCTTACAGGAGCTAAGGAAGGCTGTGGACAAGGGGAATGTGGTGCTTGTACTATCTTGTTAGATGGGAAACCAGTAAATTCATGTCTTGTACTAGCAGTAGATGCTGATGGTAGAGACATATTGACTATAGAAGGATTATCCAACGGAACAGAGCTAGATAATCTTCAAGCTTCATTTATTACACATGGAGCATTGCAATGTGGGTATTGTACTCCTGGAATGGTAATGGCAGCAAAAGGTCTATTAGCAGAAAATCCTCATCCAACTGAAGAAGAGGTTAAAGAAGCTATTAGTGGAAACCTTTGCAGATGTACAGGATACAAAAAAATTATAGAAGCAATTATGGATGTAGCAGAAAGATAGAATCATTCTTTGAAGGGAGGTCAGTATTATTATGAAATATGTTGGTCAAAGAGTTTCGAGAGTAGATGGTATCAAGAAAGTTACGGGAGATTTGAAATATGTTGATGATATAAAATTACCAGGAATGCTTCATGCGGCTGTTAAAAGAAGTCCGTACGCTCATGCTAATATTATTAGCATAGATACAAGCAAAGCAGAGAAACTTCCTGGCGTTAGAGCAGTTATTATAGGAAAAGATTTACCTAAGAGAGCAGGACTATATCTTACTGATAAAACTTTTTTAGCTATAGAGAAAGTTAGATTTTATGGTGAAGGAGTAGCAGCAGTTGCAGCTGAAACTTTAGAAATAGCTCAAGAAGCTATAGAGCTTATTGAAGTTGAGTACGAAGAAATACCAGCAGTAACTAATGCAGTAGAAGGTATGAAGCCTGGTGCTCCATTAATTCACCCAGAATTAGAGAACTATAGGATTGCTCCTGTTTTTCAGATAATTCCTGGTACTAATGTTAGTGAGCACTTTAAGCTTAGAAAAGGTGATGTAGATAAAGCCTTTGAAGAGGCAGACTTTGTTTTTGATACAGAGTTTTATGTTCCACATATACAACACGCACCTATTGAAAACCATGTTGCTATGGCAAAATACGATAAGGATGGAACTTTAACAGTATGGGCAAGCTGTCAATCGCCTTATGCAGTTAGAGCAGCTCTATCAGATGCTTTTGATGTACCTCTTCACAAATTGAGAGTAATATCTCCAGCAGTAGGTGGAGGCTTTGGAGCAAAAGCAGGTACTACTCTAGAGGGTATAGTAATACCACTTTCAATGAGAGCTAATGGTAGGCCTGTTAAGCTAGCTTATTCTAGAGAAGAAGAATTCACTAGCTCATACGTAAGACAGGCAATGCATTCTAAGTTTAAAACTGGTGTAATGAATGATGGTAGAATAGTAGCTATCAAAAATGAATTTGTTTGGGATGGAGGAGCATTTACAGAATATGGTGTAAACATAGCTAAGTCAGCGGGCTTTGCTGCTGTAGGGCCATATGATATACCAAATATCTGGTGCGATTCTTACTGTGTATATACAAATCATCCTGTAGGAGGACCATACAGAGGCTTTGGTATGGCTGAGATTCATTTTGGAATAGAGCAAAACCTAGATGTTATAGCCCATAAGCTTGGAATAGACCCAGTAGAAATAAGAAGAATTAATGCTCAGAAGCCAGGTGGTACTACTGCAACAGGAGCAAGAGTTGATGATGCATGCTCTCTAGTACAGTGTATCGAAAAGGTTGCTGAGGATATAGATTACTTTAAACAACCAGAGCAGCCTAAAGATTCTAAAAAGGTAAGAGGTAAGGGAATAGCTAGTGGTATGAAGGCACCATCAATGCCTACAAACGCAGCATCTTCAGCTATAGTTAGAATCAACGAAGACGGAACAGCTTATCTTTCAGTAAGTGCTCAAGATATTGGACAGGGTTCTGATACGGTTCTAACACAGATAGCTGCAGAAGTATTGTCAATACCACCTGAAAAAATTACTATAAACACAGGTGACACACAAAATACACCTTATGAGTGGCAAACAGTTGCTAGCCGTATAACTTACTCAGCAGGAAATGCAGTTATAAAAGCCTGTGAAGATGTTAAAGAGCAGCTATTAAAGCTGTCAAGCATTAAGCTAGGCATATTTGAAAGAGATTTAAAGCTTGAAGATGGTTATGTAGTATCTAAAATATATCCTGACAAAAAGGTTAGTATAGCAGAGCTAGCATTAGGATTAAATTTCCCAGATGGTTCAGCTGTACATGGTCCACTTATTGGTAGAGGAGTATTTATACCTGCAAATATTTTAAACTTTGATTTAGAAACAGGACTTAGCGACAATCCAGTTACATTCTGGACTTATGGAGCTAATGGAGTTGAGATAGAAGTAGATACAGAAACAGGGCATATTGAAGTATTAAAAGTAGCTGCATGCTGGGACGTAGGTAGAGTAGTTAACCCTACACTTATTGAAGGCCAGATTGAAGGCGCAATAGTACAAGGTATAGGCTCAGCTTTATTTGAAGAAATAAAGCTTGACAATGGTAAATTCCTTAATAAATCCTTTATGGATTATAAGATACCAGCTGTTGGAGATATGCCTGATATGAAGCTAACATTCATAGAAAATCCTCAGCATGATGGGCCTTTTGGAGCTAGAGCAATTGCAGAGCCTGCAATGATTCCATCAGCACCAGCTATTGCAAATGCTTTATACAATGCTCTTGGCATAAGAATAAATAGAATGCCACTTACTCCAGAGAGAGTATTAAATGCATTAAAAGAAAAAGAAAATAAATAATATACTAATGAAAACAAATGTGCTCGCCTAGGATAAATAGCTAGGTGAGCACATAAAAAGCAGGAAACTGCTAATAAACAAAGGAGATTACAATAATAATGGACACAATGATAAAACTACAAGAACCCATTCGAGATGCATCAGTGCTTTCAGTAGGGAAGAGAATTCTTTTAGGGATGCAACACACATTTACTATGTTTGGAGCTACAGTGCTAGTTCCACTAATTACAGGATTAGACGTATCATTATCATTATTTATGGCTGGAGTATGTACTATAATAAGCCATCTCATTACGAAAAAAAGAGTACCAGTATTTTTAGGGTCATCATTCGCTTTTATAGCACCTGTTTTAGCAGTTGTAGAAATAGTTGCAAACAATGGTGGCACAGATGGACTTGCATATGCTAGGGGCGGGATGTTTGTAGCTGGGTCTATGTACTTAATAGTAGCAGGACTTATCTATATATTTGGAGTTGAAAAGATAGTAAACTTTTTCCCACCAATAGTAACAGGACCAATCATATTAGTTATTGGGCTTAAGCTAGCACCTACAGCAATAGATATGGCATCAGGAAACTGGCTATTAGCTCTTGTTGCAGTGGCAGTTGTTATTGCAGTATCAGTAGCTGGAAAAGGATTTTTACAGGTAGTGCCTGTACTTATTGGCTTATTAGCTGGATATGGAGTAGCTATTTTAACAGGCAATGTGGATTTTACACCAATAGCTGATGCAGCTTGGATAGGCATACCTAAATTTCAATTGGCTAAGTTTGACCTGCAAAGTATAATGATGATTGCACCAATAGCTGTAGCTACAATAGTTGAGCATATAGGTGATATGATAGCTATAGGAGCTACAGTAGATGATGATTTCTTAAAGGATCCAGGCCTTCATAGGACTATGGCCGCTGATGGTGGTATGACTATGCTTTCTACAATGTTTGGTGGGGGAGCACACACCACTTATTCAGAAAATACTGGAGTGTTAGCCCTAACTAAAGTATGGGATCCAGTAATTATGAGAATTGCAGCTGTATTTGCAATAATACTAGGAGGAGTTCCTAAACTAGCAGCAGTTATTAGAACAATACCAACATCAATAGTAGGAGGAATATCAATTATTCTATTTGGTATGATAGCCTCTATTGGAGTTAGAACCTTAGTAGAAAATCAAGTTGATTTTACTAAATCAAGAAATTTAATTATAGCCGCGACAATTCTTGTCTTAGGTCTTGGAGGAGCTGCATTCCCAGTAAATATTGGCTCTGTAAGCTTTACTATAGAAGGAATGGCACTAGCTGCAATTATTGGTATTGTTTCCAATAAAGTTTTTCCAGAATAAATATCTATATATTTATAAAAGTTTTTATAGTATTTATATTAAAAATGAAATAACCACCTAGCTGTTATTAAAATAACAGCTAGGTGCTACATATATGATAGTTTGTTGTACTCATATACTCTAGAAATTATCGATAAAAGAACAAAAAAATAACAAATAATGGAACAAAACACAGTTTAGGGAAAACATTTGCATTTTTTCGGTCTTAATAGTATAATTAGAAGAACCAGAATGCAAAAAACTTCTTCAAAAAATCAGTGATGTATACATCTAGCTGTTAATGAGCCAACAGCTAGATGATGCATATATACTAGCTAAACAACTAGCTAGAAAAAAATAATAAGGGGGAGTTTAAAGAATGGAAAATGTAAAACAACAAGAGCCAATCAGAAATGCCCTGGAACAGCTTGGTACAGGTAAAACAATTCTTTTAGGAGCTCAGCATGCATTCACAATGTTTGGTGCAACAGTATTAGTTCCGATTCTAACTGGACTTAACGTATCAGTTGCTCTGTTTATGGCTGGCATATGTACCTTAATAGGCCATTTCATCATGAAAAACAGAGTTCCAGTATTCCTAGGTTCATCCTTTGCATTCATTGCACCTATTATTACAGTAACTACCATGGCAGCTGATGCTGGTCTTGACAATCCAATTGCATATGCAACTGGTGGTATAGTCGTAGCTGGTCTTATTTATGTTGTAGTTGCCATACTTGTGCACTTGTTTGGTGTTGAGAAGATAGTAAGCTTCTTCCCACCAATAGTAACTGGACCTATGATTATGGTTATAGGACTTAATTTAGCACCAACTGCAGTAGGCATGGCTTCTGACAACTGGTTTTTAGCAATAGTAGCATTCTTAATAGTTGTACTAGTTAACATTTTTGCAAGAGGATTTCTACAAATTATCCCTGTAATCACAGGACTTATTATTGGTTATATAGTAGCTCTTGTGACAGGTAACGTGGACCTTACACCTGTTGCTGAAGCAGCATGGTTTGGACTACCTAAATTTACTATGGCTAAATTTGATCTTCAATACATCATGGTAATTGCACCAGTAGCACTTGCTACAATAGTTGAGCATATAGGAGACGTTATAGCTATAGGAGCTACAGTTGAAGATGACTTCACAAAAGATCCAGGTCTTCATAGAACAATGTTAGCTGATGGATTAATGACTTCACTTTCTGCATTCTTTGGTGGACCAGCTAATACAACTTATTCAGAAAACACAGGAGTTTTAGCACTAACTAGAGTATGGGACCCATTAGTAATGAAAATAGCTGCAGTTTTCGCAATTTTCCTAGGAGGAATTCCTAAAATAGCAGCACTAATTAGTACAATACCAGGCTCAATAATCGGTGGTATATCAATAGTACTATTCGGAATGATAGCAGCTATTGGTCTTAGAACAGTAGTTGAAAATCAGGTTGACTTTACAAAATCAAGAAACCTAATAATAGCAGCAACTATATTAGTATTAGGTATTGGTGGAGCAGTATTACCTATTAAATTTGGTATACTTGACATCTCTCTACAAGGAATGGCTCTAGCAGCAATAGTAGGAATTATATTAAATAAATTATTACCAGAACCTAAATAACTAGAACTCATAAACTATTTGAAGAAATATTTGAAGAAATAAAATAATAGAAGATAGATAACAAAAATCCCTATGCAAAGTCTTTTTATTAAAGACAAGCATTAGGGATTTTTATTTTCTTGCTCAAATATATTATAATTGATATAGTATATATTTAACAATATATTTTGACGGAGGATTACTATGGATAAAAACACTAAAAAAATGATATTGATGGAGCTGATTTTCTCGATTTTTAAAAGCTTCGTACTAATATTCGTAAATATATATCTTTGGAAAACAGGCAAGAGCATTAAAGCTGTAGCCATATTTAACATATTTAATTATATAGCTGCTTTTATATCCTTTTATATAGGCAATGTAATAGCCTTAAAGAGCTCTAAATTAAATTATTTATTATCATCCTCATTTTTCATTATGCTATTTGCTATAACAGCAATTATGGGAGATGAAATATCTAAATATGCGGTTCTTATAGGAATATTGGGAGGCTTTGGAGATGGATTATTTTATTTTAACTTAAACTTTTTTCAAGCAAGCGAGCTAAAAAGAAATCAAGTAGATAGTTTTATGAGCGCAGTTGGAATAGTTAGCAAACTATCTTCAATAATAACTCCTATAATATCTGGATTGATAATAGAAAAATTTGGCTTTGCACATATGACATATGTACTTATTGGACTATTGATATTGCAGATAATAAATGCAATATCCTTACCTAATAGAAAAATAGAATATCTAGCTAAAGTTAATCTTAAAAAAATATTTAAAGAAAAGGATTATAAAAAAGTTCTGAGTACACATCTGATACATACTCCTTTTGGACAATTTATAATAATGGCAAATAGTGTATTCCTTTATTCCTTTGCTAAAAGCGAATCCTTAATGGGAGTATTAAACTCAGCCTTTGCAGTGTCTGCAATACTCTTTTACTATATATATATGAAAATGCAAAGAAGATATCCAAGAAAAAAGCTAATGATGGTAGGTGCTGTAGCATTGGCATCATCCGTATCTTTATTGTTTAAGCCTAGCTTTATGACCTTTGTGTTATTTAGCATGACTATAAGCATGGGAGATGCTTTTTTTAACAAACCATTAACAGGTATACAAGTATATTCGGCTAAAAAATATGGCAGTAATGATGAAGAGCTTTTAGGCAATTTAGTTTTTAGAGTCTCATTGCTTACTATTAGTAGATCCATATTTTATATACTGATACTTCTTTTTTATGTAGATAGTAGCTCTTTCATATTTAAAGCACTACTTGTCTACAATATATTATCTCCTATACTAAGCTACACTTTAATTAGAGAAGAAATGTAAATAATAGTTTAACACAGTATGTTTTATGGTAAATATAATAATATGGGATTAATTTAGCATTAAATCATCATTCTTAGGGTTAGCGAAGAATCTAGCTTTCCATATGGCTTATAATTTAGAAAGTACAAAGGAGAGTGGTAAAGTGGGGAATTATAAAGTAGTTGGGCAAAGCTACCTTAGATTAGAAGGTAGGGATAAGGTTAAGGGTAAGATAAAGTATGTAAATGATTTAAACTATCCTGGGCTTCTTCATGCGGCCTTTAAAACTAGCCCTCATGCCCATGCTAAAATTGTTTCTATCAGTACAGAAGAGGCAAAAAAAGCTCCTGGAGTAAGGGCAGTAATAACAGGAGAAGACTTACCCTATGTAGTTGGACTGTATCTAGGAGACAAATATCCATTAGCCCGAGGCAAGGTAAGACACTATGGAGAAGCAGTAGCAGCAGTAGTAGCAGACAGTGAGGCAGAAGCTAGAGAAGCATTAGATTTGATAAAAGTAAATTATGAGCAGCTAACACCAGTTCTCTCTGTAGAAGAAGCATTGAAAGAGGATTCTCTTTTAGTTCATGAGGAATTGGGAAAATATCAGCATATATCTGCAATACATCCAGAGCCAGGAACAAATATTGCTAACAAGACAAAGATTAGAAAAGGAAATATAGTCGAGGGCTTTGAAGAATCTGACATAATCATAGAGGACGAGTTCTTTTCGCCAACAAGTGATCATGTTGCAATGGAAACTAGAGCATCTATAGCAGAGATCAAAGAAGACGGACAAATAGTAATTACAACAGCAAGTCAAGCTCCCTTTGTTGTCAGGAGCCTTATGAGTGAATTCTTTGAGATTCCTACTGGCAAAATTACAGTGATAGCTCCACCAATAGGAGGCGGTTTTGGTGGTAAGGCAGGAATTCAGCTAGAGGCTTTAGCTTACTTATTATCTAAAGCCGTAGGGGGGAGGCCTGTCAAGGTAGTAAATACTAGAGAACAGGATTTAACAGCTTCTCCAGGTAAAATAGGCTTTAAGGGTAAGGTCAAAATGGGCTGTACAAAGGATGGAAAAATTAAAGCCCTAGATCTTCTATACCTATTCGATGCAGGAGCATATGCAGACTACTCAGTAAACATAAGTAGAGCAGCTGCCATAGCTTGTACAGGTCCTTATAGAGTAGAAAATGTAAACTGTGACTCTTTATGCTTATATACTAATCATCCTTTTACCAATGCATTTAGAGGCTTTGGGCATATAGAATTAGCTTGGGCTATAGAAAGAGCCTTAGATGTTATGGCAGAGAAGCTATCTATGGACCCTGCAGAGCTTAGAAGGCTTAATGCTATTAGAGAAGGAGACACATCTCCAACAGGCAGCCTAATGAATAAAAATACTGGAGACCTTGTTGCATGTATAGATAAGGTTAAGGAGTTTTTAAATTGGGATGAGGGAACCCTTATCCAGGTAGACGAAAATACAGTAAGGGCTAAAAGCTTAACCTGCCTTTGGAAAGCACCTGCTATGCCTACTAATACTGATGCTGGCGCAATCATAACCTTTAACGAAGATGGCAGCATGAACCTGCATATATCAATAGTAGAAATAGGACAAGCTACAAAAACAGGATTAGCACAAATATTAGCTGAAAAATTTAAGGTTGGCATAGATAAGGTTCACGTAACCTTTGAAGTAAACACTAAGGTTTCACCACATGATTGGGCAACTGCTGCTAGTCGTGGATTATTCATGCCAGGTAGAGCAACGATAGAAGCTGCAGATGATGCTATAAGGCAAATAAAGCACACAGCTTCCATTGTTTTAAGATGCCCACCAGAAGATTTAGAGGTAGCGGAGGAAAAAGTTTATATAAAAGATGAGCCTCATATAGGACTAGCACTTAAAGATGTGGTTTTAGGCTATGTTTACGAAAATGGTAATGCAATAGTAGGTCAAGTAATAGGTAGAGGTAAATATATTTCTAGAAGATTAAGCGATATAGACAAGGAAACAGGCAAAGGAAGTCCTGCTCTTGAGTGGACATTGGCAGCACAAGGAGTAGAAGTAGAGCTAAATCTAAAGGATTATAGCTATAAAGTACTTAAAGCTGCATGTGTAATGGATGTAGGTAAAATAATTAACCCAGCAATAGCTAGGGGACAAATTGTAGGAGCAATGGCAATGGGACTTAGTTTTGCTGCAAGTGAAGGGTTTTTATTTAACAGTAGAGGGCAAGTAACTAATGATGATCTAAGAAGCTTTAAAATAATGAGATACAATGAGCAGCCTGAATACCTAGTTGATTTTATAGAAACACCTCAAGGTGATGGGCCATTTGGAGCAAGGGGTATAGGAGAGCAGGCAATAATAAGCATGCCTGGAGCTCTAGCAAATGCATTATCAAGAGGATTGGGAGCTCAACTAAAATCATTGCCTCTAACTCCAGAGGCTCTTTGGAAAGCTAAAAAGGAGGTAAGCCAATGATATCCTACGACTTTGAATACTATAGACCAGAAACCTATGAGGAGGCTTTATCAGTATTTAGTGAAAAGCATAAAGAAGGTAAAAACCCATTGTACTATAATGGAGGAACAGAAACAGTTACTTATGCCCGTAAAAAGCTAGTAAATACAGGGGCTTTAATAGACATAAAATCCATACCTGAATGTACAGCTTTTTCAGAAGATGGAGACAAGATAGTATATGGTTCAGCACTAGATTTAAACTATATAATTGAAAAAAGCAGCTTTAAGCTTATGGGAGATGTATCTAGAAAAATAGCTGATCATACAGTGAGAAACAAGCTAAGTCTAGGAGGCAATATCTGTGGAAGATTATTTTACAGAGAAGCTATATTACCAATAATGCTGGCAGAGGGAACAGCTATTATAGCTACAAATGAAGGAATAATAAGGGTTCCCGTATTAAAGTTTTTCGATAAAAAAGTTAATCTAAAAAATGGAGAGCTTTTGCTCCAAATAGAAATAGATAAAAAACATGCTAGTTTTTCACACTATAACGAAAGAAAAGAAAAGCAAAGTGAAATAGACTATCCACTTTTTCACTTAGCAGCTATGAAAACAGACCAGAATATAAGATTTGCTTTTTCAGGGATATGTGCTTATCCATTTAGATCTTTAGAGCTAGAAGCTGTCTTAAATGATAAAGAAAAGAGCTTTGAAGATAGAGCATCATATGTAATAGAAAACTTACCTAGTAATGCAAGAAATGATATGTTTGCATCAGGAGACTTTAGAAAGTACTTGCTTAAAAACTCTATAGTAAATGCTCTAAAGAAGCTGGAAGGAGGGCTAAAATGATAGCTTATAAGGATTATACATCTGTAATATTAAATGTAAATGGCGAAAAAAGAAAGGCTATAATCAAGCCTTCAGATACTCTTCTAAGAGTACTTAGAGAAGAGCTAGGTCTTACAGGTGCAAAGCCAGGCTGCGAAAATGGAGATTGTGGTGCTTGTACGATACTCCTAGATGGCAAGCCAGTTAAGTCATGTATGATGTTAGCAGTAGAAGCTATTGGCATGGAAATCATAACTATAGAAGGTTTAAATAATACAGAGATTCAACAAGCCTTCTACGAAGAAGGAGGCTTCCAGTGTGGATATTGTACGCCAGGATTTTTGCTGAATTCATATGCATTGCTTGAGGAAAAACCAGATGCTGAGGATGAAGAGATAAAGGAATGGTTGAAAAGCAATCTTTGTAGGTGTACAGGCTATGAAGGAATAAAAAATGCAGTTTATTCAGCAAAAGAAAAAATTAAAGAAAGATAGACAGATACTAAAGCCATCAGAAATAATCTGGTGGCTTTAAATATATTTTGTCAATTAAAGAAGGAAAAAAGAAAAATTTGAAGAATAATAAGATTTAAACCGTTTACATTTTGAAGTGGTTTATCCCAGGCAAATAATCAGAGCATTATTTATAAATGGCTATATAGTAAGAAAGACAAAATGTAACCAATTACACAAAATATCAACTTTTATTCCAAAGGAGTGTATATATGAAGAAAAAAAATACTACCTTAATAGCTTTATTACTTACTATAACTTTATTGATTCTAAGCCTAGTATTTTCTAAGAATTTACCATTAGGGACTGATAAAATAGTTAGTATAGCCTTATCTATTCTAGTTGGTTATTTAATTTCAAGATTAATATGGAAGAATAAATTAGCTTTATTAGAAAACTGCTGTGATGTAATAGAAAAGGATAGATATGATGTATCTATTTCGGGCTCAGGAGCGTCAAAGGATATTCACAGAGTAAATCATAATTTATCAAAGCTTTTTAATACATCTAAGGAATCATATAAAAGCACTTTAAAAACCAGTGTTCAAGTTGCTCAATCAATGGAATACCTAAATGAAACTATTAAAGAAATGGAAGTAGCGACAGAGCAAATAGCATCTTCAACAGAAAATCTAGCAGAAGGAGCAACAGAGCAAATACAATCCTTAAACGAAATAATAAACTCCTTAGACATTATATACAATGATTTAGAAAGTATAGCTAACAAATCACTAGAAAGTGTAGAAAATGCAGAAGACTCCTTTAAAAATGCTCAAGAAGGTAAAGCCTTAATGGGTGAAACTAAAAAGACAATAGAAAAAGTAAACCAGTTAACTACAACCTTGCTGAGTCTAATTACTGATTTAAATACTCAAACTGCTAGTATTGCCAATTTTGTAAATACTATTTCTGATATTTCTGATAGCACAAACCTATTAGCATTAAATTCATCAATAGAAGCTGCTAGAGCAGGAGAGCATGGAAAAGGTTTTGCAGTAGTTGCCAGAGAAATAGGCAGTCTTGCGGAAGAATCCCAAAGAGCTTCTAAGGATATTGAAAATATACTAAACAGTACAGGTACAAAGCTAAGGGAGTTATCTACAATTTTAAAGGATAATGCAGAAGAAGTATCAAAAAGCATGGAAATAGTCAAAAAAACTAACAGCTCATTTGAAAACATTGAATCAAGTGCCTTCATAACAAAAGAGGGTGTAAGAAATATAAGTGACTATGTAAATAAAATTAAGAAAAGCGGTGAAGCTATTATTTCCTCCACAAGTGGCATTCAATCTGTATCAGAAGCCAACGCAGCAGGAAGCCAACAGCTTAGTGCTATGATTCAGGAGATAAGTGCTTCTTTTAAGGATATAGTATCTAGTACTGAATCCTTATTGGAAGAGGCTAACCTACTTCAACAAAGCTCGGCATCAACAGCTATGGAAGGGTATATGTATCATAAAGCCCTAGAGTTAATAGATGTCATCGGTTCAAAAGCCTTAGATAGTGCTAAACTAAAAGAATTAGCTAAAAGCTTTAAAATAGATGATATATATATAGTTGATAAAAGAGGTATTATAGTAAATTCTAGCGAAAGCCAAGCAATAAACTTAGATTCATTTAAAATAGACCCTGTATCTAAAGAAGCAGCAGGAGGGAAAGCACCATACTTAGCAACACCTATTAGAAAAAGAGTGGAAGATAACCAAATGTATAAATTTCTACATGTGCCCTATAATGGCGGTGTATTAACTGTATCTCTTTCTTTAGAATCCTTACTTAATATGTAATATGCTTATCAGATCCTTTCCTAATCAGTAGATAACAATCATTTAGTTATCTGAGCAAAGAAAGGGTCTGCTGTTATTTTAACAGCCATAAAGCATACAAAATTACTTAGTCTACCTAATTTGTTCCTTTTAAAAGAAATAAGTGATATAATATTATCAAACGATTTCATTATGGAGTGGTATTATGGCAAATATAAAGAAAGTATCAGAAGTGGCTAAGGTGTCTGTGGCTACAGTATCTAGAGTACTGAATCATCCTGAAACTGTTTCTGAAAAAACAAGAAATAGAATACTCAAGGTTATGAAGGAAATGAACTATGTACCTAATAATATGGCAAGGAGCCTAACCACAAAGAGGACAAGCACCATAGGGCTTATAATACCTAATATATTAAATCCACTTTACCCTAATGTGGCAAAGGGCGTAGAGGATGTGTTTTATCAAAAAGGCTATAATATGCTTTTAAGCAATACGGAGAACAATGCAAAAAGAGAAAGAGATTCAATTGAAATGCTCCTAAGTAAAAAAGTTGACGGAATCATTGTATGCTCCAGTATTTTAGAAAGAAAAGATATAGATATTATAATTAAGCAAAAAGTACCCTTAGTACTTTTAGGTGACTATGTAGAGGATGTAGATATTAATATAGTATATACTGACTATTTTATGGGAGCTTATTTAGCAACAAATCATCTAATAAACACGGGATACAAAAAAATAGCTCATGTATCGGGACCTATGGATATAAAATCTAGTATAGGCAAGCTAGAAGGGTATAAAAAGGCCTTATTAGATGCGGGATACAAATACGATGAAAGCTATATAGTAGAAGGAGACAATCAAATAGACGGAGGACATCTTGCACTTAAAAAGCTACTAAAGAAAAGAGGAAAGCCAGATGCTATTTTTGTAGCCAACGATTTAATGGCCTTTGGTGCTATGGAGGCAATAAAGGTAGCAGGCTATAGCGTGCCAAAAGATATAGCCATAGTAGGCTTTGATGACATAGACGTAGCGTCTTTAGTAGAACCAAAGCTAACAACAGTTACTCATCCAGTGTATAGAATGGGCTTAACAGCAGCAAGATTATTGTATGACAACATTACAAATGAAGAGGAAGAAATCTTTAAGCAGCAGATATTTATTCAGCCTACACTTAAAATCAGAAAATCTTGTGGACATGATAATAGAATTAAAGAAATATTTAGTTAAAGGGTGATTATATGAGTCTGTCAGTTAATTTCATGGGAATCAAACTTAAAAATCCTGTTATTGTTGCGGCTAGTCCTCTTACTGGAAATGGCAGCATGATGAGGAAAGCTATAGAAGCAGGAGCCGGTGCTGTGGTCACTCAGACAATAGCTAATGAAGTAAGATATAACGTCAGACCTAGAATAGCAGCTAATCATCTTGGAATGCAAAACATTGAATTATATAGTAATCTTACATTAGAACAATGGGAAAGAGAAATTTATCATGCTAAAGAAAAAGAAGCAGTAGTTATTGCAAACATACTTGCGCATACACCTTCTGAAATGGCATATTTGGCTAAAAAGGTAGAAAAGTTTGGAGTAGATGCTATAGAGCTTGGAATAGCCATTCCTCATGGAGGAGGAATAGAAGTTATTCCAAGTAATGTAGACAGGCTCTATAGCCTGACTAAAATGGCAGTAGATTCAGTAAAGATACCGGTTATGGTAAAGTCTTCTGTTAATGTAAGTAATATAACGATATTAGCAAAAGCCGTAGAAAAAGCAGGTGCTTCCGCCATAAGTGCTATAGACACCGTAAGATGCATATTAGGAGTGGATATTGATAAAGGAAAGGCTCTTCTGCCGACCTATGGAGGATACTCAGGAGAGGGCATTAGACCAATAGCCCTAGCTGCAGTTGCAGGAATTTGTCAAGCAGTTAAGATTCCTGTTTCTGGCATAGGTGGGATAGATAACTATGAAAATGTTCTTGAATATATGATGCTAGGCGCGAGTACAGTTCAGATTTGCACATCATTAATGATGAATGGATATGGCAGGATAGGAGAAATATTAAACGATCTAGAAAAGTGGATGGAATATAAAGGATATTCTTCTTTAGAAGAAATAAAAGGAGTAGCATTAGCATCATTAAAATCCTTTGAAGAAATATCAGTAGAGCCATACGTTGCCAAAGTACTAGGTAAATGCACTGTTGATGAATGTGGTGAATGCTTGAAGGCGTGTATTTATGATGCTATTTCCTCTAGGGATGGCATAATTGTAATAGACCCTCATAAATGCACAGGATGTGGCTTGTGTGTTAGCTTATGCAAAAAAGGTAATATTTATTTAGATTGGTAATCCTATATTTTGGGTATGATTATGTTGTAAGGTTGGTGAAAATATGTACAGATATTCAGGGATTACAGTAAATGAGCTGTTAGAGCTTGAAACTATGAAAGAAGCTAAGGTATTAGCAGGAGTAACTGGATTAAATAGGAAAATAACAAAATTAAATGTTATGGAAGTACCGGACATAGTAGACTGGGTTGAAGAAGGTGAGTTTCTCCTTACGACAGCCTACCCTATTAGAAATAATTTAACAGTTTTAGAAGAGCTTATTATTGAATTAAATAAAAAAGGCTTGGCAGGCTTAGGTATAAAGACTAGAAGATATATTAATGATATTCCTGATGATATACTTAGAAAGGCAAATGAAATGGGCTTTCCATTAATAGAAATACCCTTTGATTCTTCTTATTCTAGTATCATAGGTGAAGCTCTAACAGAAATTGTCAACAATCAGACTAATATTTTATGTAGAATAGACAGCATTCATAATAAGCTAATAAATGTAATGCTAAACGGAGGAAGCCTAAAGGAAATAGCAGGGGCATTTTATGAAAGTATAGATAGAAATTCAATGGCAATAAAAGAATATATATTTGAAACAAGTGTAATACTATGTGAGCCAGAGAAGAAAAAATATATTGAAGCAATAATTGAAGCAGAGACTTTAAAGAGGGAAAAAACAAAAGACAAATATAACGAAAAATTACTTCATACTAAGGATATAGATATATTAGGAAATGAAGAAATCCAAAGAATTACTATTCCTATTTTTACAAAGGACAGAGAATATGGCTGCATATATATCTGGGAGGACAAAAAACCATTGACTCCAGTAGAACTGAAGGTTATAGAAGCTTCTACACCTATGATAGCCTTAGACCTATTTAAGAAGATATCAATCTTTGAAATAGAAAGCAAACATAAGGTGGAGTTTTTTGAGGATTTATTTTCAAGTGAAGAGATTAGACATAAAAAAGCATTAGAAAGAGCTTCTTATTTTGATTTTGATACAAAGCTAGGCTACTCAGTAATAGTTATATCTGTAAGTAACAATGAAATCTTTAGTCACTATAATGTTGATTCTAATGCTTATTTGCAGCAGATAAATGTTAGATTATTGAGTATTATTAAAAGAATATCAAAGACTAGAAAAGAAAGGATTATATGTGGAAATAAAAGCAATAGCATAATATTACTTTTTGGCACAGATCCTGAAGCGAAAAACTCAAAGATAAAGCAAGAAATTAACTCCTTCTGCAATGAGCTTTTAAGATATGCAGAATATGAGTATATAAACGATAAAATTTCCATCGGAATAGGGAGAAATTATAAAAACTCAAATGAGCTTTGGAAGGGCTATAGAGAGGCTACTAGAGCTGTAGAATGTCAAAAACATTCTAGTGACAAGATAATAACTCACTATGATGACTTAGGTATATATAGAATTCTTTCCTATGAAGAGCTTCAGCCAGAGCTAAATCAGTTTTATAAAGAAATACTTGAGCCTTTAGTAAAATACGACAAGGAAAAAGGAACAGAACTAATAGAAACTCTTAATAAATACTTTGAATGTGCAGGAAATTTAAAAAAGATATCAGAAGAAATGTATACTCACTACAATACAGTTATCTATAGAATCCAGAGAATAAAAGAGATTACAGGTATTGATTTTGAGAATTATAATGACAGATTAAATTTCCAGATATCCTTAAAGATATTAGAAATGCAAGAAAATGAAAGATGCAACAAGAAATAGTCAGACTTCCTCTATCCCTTGAGGAAGTTTTTTGCCAATACTTATAATATATGCGTTGTTTATAAATTTGTAACAAAAGATAGGGTCAATATTTAGGTAGACTATATAATGAATAAATGACCAAAATAGGGTATCATGTTAATAGAGTATAAAAAACTCATTTGTTAGAGGATATGATTTAATGAACTCATCACATATTTGTCAATATCTATATAAAGAAATACAAGAGCATTATGTAAAAGGCAAGGTGCATTCTGTATTTGAAAATAGCTTTAATGTATTAGATGGAGACAACAGGCTTATTTCTTTTCTAAGCTCAAATAAGCCTATGGCACCTCATTCAATAAAGCTAAAAGACCAGATTTCATTTATAGATGTAGGACTTGAAAGAGGTCAAGAGCTTGAATTTCACCAAGATTATGTTTTGATTAAAGATTTAAATAAAAAGATTAATTATGGAAAAGCTTTTCTATGGGATAAAAAACCAATATTGTTTACAAATGAGAAATTGAGAAAAGATTTAACAGAAAACGTTTCCATTAAAATCAAAAAAATAGGTGAATTTCTATTGAATGAAGGCAGTAAAGAAGGAATCTATCCGTTGCTGCAGGTCCTTAGGGGAAAAATAAAAGGAATAGATACAATTCTAGCAGATAATATCACCCTTGGAAGAAATGAAGAATTTATTAAAGAACGGTTTTTAGACTTTATGGACAGCTATATTAAAGAGGATATAGACAATATTTCCTCAAGAGCTCAAAGAATAGTTGGGTTTGGTGTAGGATTAACTCCTTCTATGGATGACTTTATATCAGGAATGATGGTCTCCAGAATATATCTTTTTTCTTATTTTAATCAACAAACAGAAAAAGCTTTAAAGCTTAACAAAGCTATTGTTAAACATATAAAAAACAAAACCACATTAGTTAGTGAAGAAATGCTTATGTTTGCTTCCTTAGGCGAAGTCAATGAGGATGTAAGGAACTTAATGCTTTCCTTATTAACTAATAGCCCCATAGATGAGCTATACAATAACTTAAGAAAAGTTGCTAGCTTTGGAGCTACTTCGGGGACAGATATCATATCAGGTATATATGTTGGTAGCTGTATAATATTTAATCTAATACAACAGGAGGTTGATAGTAATGAGTAGTGTTAAATTTGAAATAAGAAAAAATTCATACTATGATTCAGTTACATTGATGCTTATTTCAAAAGAAATTAAAAAAATAGACGGAGTTCAAGAAGCACTTGTAGGTATGGGTACAGATTTAAACAAAGAATTAGCTGAAAATCTTGCAATAACAAATGATGAAATTAAAGAGCTTACTCCAAATGACTTCTTTGTAAGTGTTCTTGCAGATGATAACGTACAAATCGAAACAATATCTGGTGAAGTAGACAGATTACTTAGCCAAAAGAAGCAAAGCAGTGATTCAGACTATATGCCACCAACATTAGAGTCTGCTATAAACCACAGCCCAGATTCTAATATAGTAGTTATCTCAGTAGCAGGAGAATATGCAGCTGCAGAAGCAAAAAAAGCACTAAACAACAATTTACATGTAATGCTGTTTAGTGATAACGTAACAGTAGAGCAAGAAAAAGAATTAAAAGAATTAGCTTGTGAAAAAGGCCTGCTAATGATGGGTCCAGACTGTGGAACAGCTATAATAAATAATGTTCCATTAGCATTTGCAAACGTAATTAGAAAAGGTAATATAGGAGTAGTAGGAGCATCAGGTACAGGAACACAAGAAGTAACAGTTATAATAGACAAGCTAGGAGAAGGAGTATCTCAAGTAATTGGAACTGGCGGTAGAGACCTTAAATCAGAAATAGGCGGACTTATGATGCTACAAGGAATAGAAGCATTAAAGAACGACCCAGAAACAAAAGTAATAGTTCTTATATCAAAGCCACCAGCAGAAGAAGTAGCTGAAAAAGTAATGAAGGCTATTGAAAATTCACCAAAGCCAGTAGTAGTAGATTTCATAGGTGGAGATAGAGAGCTAATAGAAAAATATGGTGCACATGCTTGTGTATCTCTTGAAGATGCTGCAAGAAAAGCAGTTGCTCTATTAAGAGGAGAAGAAGCTAAAGATTTTGAAGGCTTTGACTTATCAGATGAAGAAATTGAAAAAATAGTAGCTGGAGAAGTTAGCAAACTCCACAAGGATCAAAAATATCTAAGAGGCTTCTACACAGGTGGAACATTAACAGATGAAGCAATGAAGCTACTTAGTGCAGATATAGAAAACATATACTCAAACATACCATTATCACCTGAATACAAGCTAGAAGATGCAAAAGTAAGCAAAGAGCATACATGTATAGACTTTGGTGATGATGAATTTACAAAAGGAAGACCTCACCCAATGATAGATCCAGTAGCGAGAGTAGAGCGTCTTACAAAAGAAGATGACGAAGAGGTAGCAGTAGTTCTTATGGACTTTGTATTAGGATATGGATCACACGAAGATCCAGTAGGAGAAATGCTTCCAGCAATAAAAGCAGCCAAAGAAAGAATGGCAAGTAAAGGGAGACATCTTTGTGTAGTAGGCTCAATCTGTGGTACAGAAAATGATCCACAAGGTCTTGAAGAATCACAAAGAAGATTAGAAGAAGCAGGAGTAATAGTAATGCCTTCAAATGCTCAAGCTGTAAGATTAACAGGACTTATCCTTAACAAAATTAAATAGGTTTGGAGGGTATGAAAATGTCAAATATAAATAAACTATTCAAAGAAGAACTTAAAGTAGTCAATATAGGACTCGAATCCTTCTATAATGATTTGAAAAAGCAAAAGGTTTCTGCAATTCATGTGAATTGGAGACCAGCTGCAGGAGGAAATAAAAAACTGGCTTCACTTTTATCAAGATTGAAATAGATAATAAAAACTAACAAATCAAGAGGAGTGATATAAATGATAGCTGAAAAAATTGCGCAAGCTAACAAGGAAGCTATAGAAAAGCTGTTAAGTGCTCAACCTACACTTGTTGGTATAGGAACAGTAGGTGAAAACGTACCAGGAATGACTAAAAAAACTGTATTGCACTCAGGACCACCAGTAAAATGGGAAAATATGAGTGGTCCAATGAGAGGAGCAGTAATAGGTGGACTTATTTATGAAGGACTTGCAGCAAATGAAGAAGAAGCTGTAAAACTAGCAGAATCAGGAGAAATTACATTTGATTCTTGCCACCATCATGATTCAGTAGGTCCAATGGCAGGAGTAACTACTTACTCAATGCCTGTATGGATAGTACAAAACAAAACTTTTGGAAACTACGCTTACTGTACATTAAATGAAGGCTTAGGAAAAGTTCTTCGTTATGGAGCATATGGCGAAGAAGTAATCACTAGACTTAAATGGATGGAAACAGTATTAGGACCAGTTCTTAAAGCAGCTCTAGAGCTTTCAGGCGAAATAGACCTAAAAACAATGATAGCTCAAGTAATTCAAATGGGCGATGAAGGACATAATAGAAATAAAGCAGGTACATCATTATTAATAAGAGAATTAGCACCATATATAGTACAAACTAGTTTCTCAGAAGCTGACAAGGTAGAAGTACTTAAGTTCATGCATAGTAATGACCACTTCTTCCTAAACTTAACAATGCCAGCAGCTAAATGTTCATTAGAGCCAATGGCAAACACTAAGTACAGTACTCTTTTATATACTATGGCTAGAAATGGTACTGAGTTTGGTATAAGAGTAGCAGGATTAGGAAACAGATGGTTCACAGCTCCAGCAGAAATAATAGATGGACTATACTTCCCAGGATACTCAACAGAAGATGCAAACCCAGATATAGGAGACAGTGCTATAACTGAAACATGTGGAATAGGCGGATTTGCTATGGCAGCTGCTATACCAATAGTTCAATTCGTTGGAGGAACACCACAAGACGCATTAAACTACTCAAAATCAATGTATGAAATAACTGAAGCAGAAAATAATGCATATAAAATACCAGTTCTTGATTTCAGAGGGTCAGCAACGGGTATAGATATACAAAAGGTAGTTGAAACTGGCATTCGCCCAATAATCAACACAGGTATTGCACACAAAGATGCAGGAGTAGGTCAAGTTGGAGCAGGTTTAGTTCATCCACCTATGAAATGCTTCGAGGATGCATTAGAAGCTTTTGTTGAAATGTTGGAAGCAGAAGGTGCAATATAACCTTTTTAAATAAACATACTATAGACTCTATCCACAGAGGTAGAGTCTATAGAAAAAATACTTAAAATACAAGGAGGAATTTATCATGTTACAAAATTGGGATAAGGTAAAAATGTATGATTTAACTCAAAACACAAGTCATTTAACACCACCATGGCCAACTTATGAGCCACTTCAAGTTAAATTCTTTAAAAGATTATCACCAAATGGTGCTAATGGACAATTAATCACTACATCAAATCACGTAGGAACACACTTAGATGGTCCATTACATTTTGATACAGCAGGAAGAGATATTGCATCATTAGAATTAACTAAATTAGTAGGACCTGGAGTAGTAGTTGACCTATCAGATATAGCTGAAGATTATGGAATTTACACTCCACAAGATATTATGGATAGAGTAGAAGTTAAAAAAGGAGACATCCTTATTATCAATACTGGGTACCATAAATATGGCTGGGAAAGCCCAGAAGCAGACGAAAAAAGATATATGTTAAGACATCCAGGACCATCAATGGACTTTGTTGATTGGGTAAAAGAAATGGAAATCGCTTGGATCGGAGTAGACTGTGGTTCAGCAGACCATCCAATGAACACTAAGATTCGTGATTGGGAACCAAAAGAAGCAGAAGCAGCAGACAGATACATGCAAGCAAAATATGGTAAAACATTAAACGAAATGTATCCTTGGCCAGATGTATACCAAGCAATGCATATTCAAGTATTCCCAAAACCACATGAAATAATCCATGCTGAAAACCTAGGTGGAGAAATCGATAAGGTACTTAACAAACGTCTAATCATCGGTTGCTTCCCTTGGAAATTTGAAGGTGGAGAATCAGCATTCTGCCGTATCGTAGCTTTTGACGCTGAATAATTAACTAGAAATATAGACTAAATGGACTACCCGCCTTTGGCGGGTAGCTATTTAATTAAGTATATATTATTTATTCTTCATTTCATTATGAGCGAAGAATCTAAAATACTATTAAGTAAGGAGGGCGAACATATTGAAACTAGCTTTAGATAATATAAAAGTACTAGACTTGACCAGGGTATTAGCAGGGCCTTATGCAACTATGATACTAGGTGACCTAGGAGCAGATATAATTAAAATAGAAATGCCAGGTACAGGAGACGATTCAAGAGCTTTTGGCCCTTATGTAAAAGATGAAAGTGCATATTTTATGAGCCTTAATAGAAATAAAAGAAGTATAACACTTAACCTAAAATCAGAAAAAGGTAAAGAAACCTTTTTAGAAATGGTTAAAAAAGCTGACGTAGTAGTAGAAAATTTTAGACCTGGAACTATGGAAAAGCTAGGCCTAGGCTATGACTACCTATCCCAAGTAAATCCAAAGATAATATATGCAGCATCCTCAGGCTTTGGCCATACAGGACCTTATAGTCAAAGAGCAGCATATGACTCAGTAGTACAGGCAATGGGCGGTATCATGAGCATAACAGGAGAAAAAGGTGGCAAGCCAGTTAGAGTAGGCTCATCTATAGCAGATATAAACTCAGGCTTATTTACTGCAATAGGTATACTAGCAGCACTAAACAACAGACATGAGACAGGAAAAGGACAAAAAGTTGATGTAGCTATGCTAGATTCTCTAGTAGCAATACTTGAAAATGCAGTTGCACGTTATGTAGTAACAGGTGAAGCACCAAAACCAGGAGGAAACAGACATCCTTCTATAGTACCTTTTGAACCATTTGATACAAAGAATGGAGAAGTAGTAGTAGCAGCAGGAAACGATGTTTTATGGGCTAAGTTCTGTGAAGTATTAGGAAAAGAAGAACTAATAAATGATGAAAGATTTGCAACAAACCCACTAAGAAATGAAAACTATGACCAATTAAGACCATTAATAGCAGAGCCAATGAAGGAAAAAACAACAGAAGAGTGGCTTGAGATCTTAGATAAAGCAGGGGTGCCAAATGGACCAATCAACACTATAGATAAAGTTTTACAAGACCCACAAGTAATAGCTAGAGAAATGATAGTGGAAGTAGAGCATCCTGTTGCAGGAAATCTTAAAATGCCTGGAGTGCCTATAAAGCTAAGCGATACACCAGGTAGTGTAAGAACACCAGCACCTTTATTAGGTCAACACACAGAAGAAATACTAAAAGAATTATTAGGATATGATGACGAAAAGATTCAAAGCTTAAGAGACGAAAAAGCACTTTAGCATATAGGCTCCTCTAAAGGGGAGCCTAAATTTCTGAGCAGATAAAAAATAATAGTATTATTTTACAAAATATTGTATAATTTTCTGGGAGGGATGCAAGTGGAAAAAGTAGTAGTTGCATTAGGAGGAAATGCTTTACAAGCACCAGACAGCCTAGCTACAGCAGAGGCACAGCTGGAGGTAATAAAAACAACAACAGTGTATTTAGCGGATATAATTGAGGAAGGCTATAACCTTATCGTAGCTCACGGTAACGGGCCACAAGTAGGCAGAATAGTTATTCAAAACGAAGTAGCAGACAGTGTAACACCAGCTATGCCATTTGACGTATGTGGAGCTATGAGTCAAGGAATGATAGGATATCATATGCAACAAGCACTAGGGGATGAGCTAAGAAGTAGAGGAATAAACAAGCCAGTAGCTACAATAGTTACGCAGGTAGTAGTAGATAAGGATGACGATGCTTTCAAAAACCCAACAAAGCCAATAGGTCCATTCTATACTAAAGAAGAAGCAGACAAAATAGCAGAAGAAAAAGGCTATGTAATGGTAGAAGACTCAGGTAGAGGATATAGAAGAGTAGTAGCTTCTCCTACACCACAAAGAATAGTTGAAATAGAAACGGTAAAAACTCTAGTAAATAACAACAATATAGTTATAACAGTAGGTGGCGGCGGTATACCAGTAATAGAAGAAGATGGAAAGCTATCAGGTGCAGCTGCAGTTATAGACAAAGACTTAGCATCACAAAGATTAGCGGAAGACACAGATGCAGACATACTAGTTATACTTACAGGAGTACCAAGAGTAGCTATTAACTTTGGCAAACCAGATCAAAAAGAATTAGACGTAGTAACACCAGAGAAAATGAGACAATATGCAGCAGAAGGACACTTTGCACCAGGCAGCATGCTTCCAAAAGTAATAGCAGCCATAGAATTCGCAGAATCAAAACCAGGTAGAAAAGCAGTAATAGCATCACTAGACAAAGCAAAAGAAGCATTAAAAGGTGAGAGTGGAACTATAATAGAGGCGTAGGTTGTATCATACCAAGCAAAGTACTCTTGCCATTTCGAGTGAAGTACTTTTGTCATTCCGAGCGAAGCGAGGAATCTCTAAACTGTAATAAAACAATCAAAAATCTAAAAACAAGTGCATCTATCCATAAAGATAGGTGCATTTTTTACCCTTAAAGTTAGAAACTAAATAAATAGACAAATTCTCCTAGCAACAATATTGACTAAGACAATATTTAAAAGTATAATATAAGTAAATTGACCGAATTAGTAGACAGAAAATTGGGGGTGGACGCTTGATAGGATTAGAATATATATTAAACCTTTACAATATGCAGCATGTAGAACTAGCAGAAAGATTAGGCATAAGAAAGCAAAATATAAATATGTGGATTAAAGGCAAGCAAAATATACCAAAAAAATATATACCCATCCTTGAAGAAATATTTGGACTTAAAAAAGAATATTTTACAAAAGAATTAGACGAAATAGATAAGTTAGAAATTCAAAAAGAAAAACTAAAAAGAGATTTAAAACCAGTAATAAAAAAACAAGAACAACAATTTATGGTAGGAGAAATCAATGACATTGTAGAAGTACCTATATATGATAAAGAAGAAATAAACACTATTGAAAGAAGTATAGAAAAGGCAAAACTAGTATCAAGGTTTAAAGAAACTTTAGATGTAGTAGATAACAACCCTTATATGGATACATATAAACTTATCATAGAGCTATTAGAAAAAGTTCAACATGAAGTCATAGTTCATAAAACCATAGAAGCCCTAGCCCATTACTTTGAAGTAATACCAGACTGGGTAGCCAGTAGTCCAGAACAAGATGAATTTGAAGAAGAAATATTTGAAGTATTTGATGACCATAACTTTTAAATTGAGGATCATGTAGGGGAGAGCTTTGCTCTCAAGGAAGAAGAACTTGTCATTCTGAACGCTAGTGAAGAATCTCATGTTTTTAAAAATTAACACCAACAAAGGAGGATAACATATGACAACAGCAAACATTGGATTTGAAGAAACCCTGTGGAAAGCAGCAGACAAATTAAGAGGCAGTATGGATGCCAGTGATTATAAGCATGTAATATTAGGACTTATATTTTTAAAATATATTTCAGACAAATTTGAAACTAAATACATAGAACTAGTAGAAGAAGGAGAAGGTTTCGAAGAAGACAGAGATGAATATACATATGAAAATATATTTTGGGTACCAAAAGAGGCTAGATGGGATTACATAAAAGACAATGCAAAGGACCCTAAAATAGGTCAATATATAGATGATGCTATGATAGCAATAGAAAAAGAAAATATAACACTAAAGGGAGTATTAGATAAAAGATATGCAAGACCAGAACTAGATAAAAGAAGACTAGGAGAACTAATAGACTTAATATCCGCAATCAAGCTTCATAAAAATGGAGAAAAAGACTTACTAGGTAGAGTGTACGAATATTTCCTAGGTCAATTTGCCAGTGTAGAAGGCAAAAGTGGAGGAGAATTCTATACACCTACATCAGTAGTTAAAACCTTAGTAGAAATGATAGAACCCTATGAAGGAAGAATATACGACCCTTGCTGTGGCTCAGGCGGTATGTTTGTACAATCTGAAAAATTCGTAGAAGAACATCAAGGAAGAGTAGAGAATTTATCTATTTATGGTCAAGAACTCAATTCTACTACCTGGAAGCTTTGCAAAATGAACCTTGCCATAAGAGGATTAGATGCTAATTTAGGACCACATCATGATGATACCTTCCATAATGATTTACATAAAACCTTAAAGGCAGATTATATACTAGCAAATCCCCCTTTTAACGTTAGTGATTGGGGTGGAGCAAGACTTACAGATGATGTAAGATGGAAATATGGAGTTCCACCAGAAGGCAATGCCAACTATGCATGGCTACAGCATATGATTTATCATTTAGCACCAAATGGAGTAGCAGGAATAGTACTAGCAAATGGCTCACTTAGCTCTAACACATCCAACGAAGGAGAAATAAGAAAGAATTTACTTGAATCGGATTTAGTAGATGCTATAGTAGCATTGCCAGATAAACTGTTCTACTCTACAGGAATACCAGTATCATTATGGATATTGAACAGAAACAAAAAAGACAATCCAAAATACAGAAGAAGAGAACATAAAGTCTTATTCATAGATGCCAGAAATCTTGGCGAAATGATAGATAGAAGACATAGGGAACTAACAGATGAAGACATCAGAAAAATAGCAGACACATATCATAGATGGAGAAACGAAGCCAGTCATTCTGAACAAAGTGAAGAATCTATCTACTATACAAGTAGAGGAGAGCTTAGCTCTCCAGGGAAAAAGGTAGAAAATGAAGAATTGCCTTTGGTTGCTGAAGGTGGGGTAATATATGGTGGATACGAAGATATCAAAGGCTTTTGCTACAGTGCAACCATAGAAGAAATAAGGGAACATGAATATATCCTAACAC
The DNA here is from genome assembly GCF_900107485.1 of Proteiniborus ethanoligenes. NCBI lineage: Bacteria > Bacillati > Bacillota > Clostridia > Eubacteriales > Proteiniborus > Proteiniborus ethanoligenes. Next base: position 5,808 of record NZ_FNQE01000007.1, on the reverse strand, counting down.
CAGGCAGATATGTAGGTATAGAAGAAGTAGAAGATGACGGAATACCTTTTGAAGATAAAATGGAGAATTTGACATCAGAACTATCCGAGCTATTCGCCAAATCCAAACGCCTAGAAGAAGAAATAAGAAAGAATCTAGGGGGGATTGGGTATGGGATATAGCAAATTGAGAATTGACAATGGAGAATTATGTAGGGGAGAGCTTTGCTCTCCAGCAATAAGAACCGAGAATGGAGAATTGAGAATTCATAAAGAATTTGTCATTCTGAGCGAAGCGAAGAATCCCTCTTTTGACTTGGAAGTAGGTGAAGTTTGTGAGTAGGGAGTGGAAGAACACTGAAGTTGGCGTAATACCTGTGGATTGGGAAGTTAATCAAATTCAAGAAATAGGCGATGTAGTAGGGGGAGGAACTCCAAAAACTACAATTGAAGATTATTGGAATGGAGACATTTCGTGGATTACTCCAAAAGATTTATCAAATCATTCAGGAAGATATGTTTTTAAAGGCGAAAGAAGTATAACTAAAAGAGGTTTGGATAATTCAAGTGCTAAAATAATTCCTAAAGGAACAATATTGTTTAGTTCAAGGGCACCTATAGGATATCTTGCAATAGCTGGCAAAGACATGTGTACAAATCAAGGATTTAAAAGTATAGTTTGTAATGAAAAAAAAGCAAATAATATATTTTTATATTATTTAATGATGATAAAAAGATACGAACTTGAAAATATTGCTGGAGGGTCAACTTTCAAGGAGGTATCAGGAAAAATTGTAAAGGAATTTAAAATACAAGTTCCACCCCTAGAAGAACAAAAAGCCATAGCCAACATCCTCTCAACCCTAGACGAAAAGATAGAGGCAAACAATCAAATCAACAAAAAATTAGAGGAAATGGCACAGACTATTTTCAAGCACTGGTTCATAGACTTTGAATTCCCAAACGAAAACGGTGAACCTTACAAATCCAGTGGCGGAGAAATGATAGAGAGCGAATTAGGCATGATTCCTAAAGGGTGGGAAGTAGGGATATTAAGCAATTTAATTGAAATTACAAGTGGAAAACGTCCAGCCAAAAAATCTGAATCAAAAGATGAAAGTTTTATTTTCCCTTTAATAGGGGCAAGTTCAATTATGGGATATTCTGAAGATTACAATTTCAATGAACAAGTATTGGTCATTGGAAGAGTTGGAACTCATGGCGTTGTTCAAAGATTCAATAGAAAGATATGGGCATCTGACAACACATTAATTATTAAATCAAAAGCATATGAGTACATTTACCAGATACTTAACGCAATCGATTATTCTGCTTTAAACAGAGGATCTACGCAACCATTGATTACACAAACGGATATTAAAAATTACAGTGTTTTAATTCCTGTATCAGAAATATTAGAAAAATATGAGAAACTTATTGGAAGTATATTTTTTCTTCATTCAAATAAATGTGATGAAAATGAAAAACTTAATTATCTCCGAGACACCCTCCTACCCAAACTAATGTCAGGAGAAATACGAGTACCAATAGATAATTAATAATCAACAATTAAGAATTGAGAATTAATAATGCTTAGCTCACATAATTCTCAATTCTCAATTCAAAAAGAGGTGATATCTATGAAATTCGGACCTAGAAAACCAAGTCTTAAAAAGCGAATATCAGCAAGAACAAGCATAAAAAGACAAGTAGTCCATAGGGCAGGATTAAAAATGCCTAAAGGCTATGGCTGGGTTAGAAATCCTAAAAAATATATGTATAACAAAGTTTACAACAGAACTACCTTTGATATTTTTAAATTGTTTAAGAAATTGTTTAAATAACTATTTAACTAAATCCAATAAAAATCAGTTGTTCGGAAATTCCGACTGACTGAAAACAGGGAAAGGGGGAAATCATTTGAATTTTACTGAAGATTATTTAGAGAAAGCTGCTATAGAGATATTACACGGACTAGGATATGAACATGTATTTGCACCAGACATATCCTGTGATGGAGAATATCCAGAGAGAAAAGATTATCGTGAAGTTATCTTAGAAGGAAGAGTAAAAGATGCGTTGTTTAGAATCAATAGAGATCTACCAGAAGAAGCATTAGAAGATGCATACAGACAAATAATAACCTTTAATAGTCCAATGCTAGAAGAAAACAACAGAGCATTTCACAAGCTTCTAGTAGAAGGTATAGAGGTATCCTATCAGGAAAAAGGACATATTAGAACAAAAAGAGCCTATGTCATAGATTTTCACAATCCAGAAAACAATCAATTTTTAGTAGCTAATCAATTCACCATAATAGAAAAGGAAGAAAGAAGACCAGACCTTATACTATTTGTCAATGGTATTCCATTAGTAGTCATAGAACTAAAATCGGCCAGCGATGAAAATGTAGGTATAGAACAGGCATACAATCAAATACAAACATATAAAAAAGATATTCCTTCACTATTCAATTACAATGGTTTCTGTATATTATCTGATGGAATCAATGCAAAAGCAGGTACCATAACTTCAAAGGAAGAAAGATTTATGAATTGGAGAAGCGTTGACGGAGAGAATATTGAGCCATTTTCAAAACCACAGTATGAAGTTTTATTTGGCGGTATGTTAGCAAAAGACAGACTATTAGATATAATCCAAAACTTTATATTATTTCACGAATCAAAGGAAGAAGAAATAGATACATATGGAAACAAAATAGGGCATAGAAAAACTATAATCAAAATACTCGCTGCATATCATCAGTATTTTGCTGTAAAAAAAGCCATAGAAAAAACAAAAGAAGCCACCAGCGAAGATGGAGATAGAAAAATAGGAGTTATATGGCATACTCAAGGCTCAGGAAAGAGTCTTTCAATGGTATTTTATACAGCAGGTCTAGTAAAAGAACTAAATAATCCAACCATAGTAGTAATTACAGATAGAAATGATTTAGATGACCAACTATTTGAAACTTTCTCCAAATCCCAAGATATATTAAGACAAACACCAAAGCAAGCAGACGTGAGAAAGCTTACAGAACTTCAAAAATCCCAACAGCTAAGCAGCAATTCAAAAGAAATAAACGGACTATATGATTTATTAAATGACAGAGAATCAGGTGGGATCATATTTACTACTATTCAAAAATTCACACCAGAAGATGGAGATATGCCAGTTTTAACAGATAGAAAAAATGTGATTATTATAGCAGATGAAGCACATAGGTCCCAATATGGACTAGAACCTAAAACAGATATAAAGACTGGAGAAGTAAAATATGGCTATGCTAAATATTTAAGAGACGCACTACCTAATGCTTCATTTATAGGATTTACAGGAACACCTATAGACTTAGAAGATCGTTCTACAACAGCAGTATTTGGACACTATATAGATACATATGATATGACAAGAGCAGTTGAAGATGAAGCAACAGTAAGGATTTACTATGAGAACAGAATCATAAAACTTGATACAGACGAAGAGGAAATAATAAAAATAGATGATGAATTCGAAGAGGTTACAGAAGGGCAAGAAGAGCTTGAAAGAGAAAAAAGCAAAGCTAAATGGTCAAGACTAGAAGCAGTAGTTGGCTCACCTAACAGAATCAAAAAACTAGCAGAAGATATAGTAAATCATTATGAAGAAAAATCAAAAACCATAGATGGTAAAGCAATGATTGTATGCATGAGTAGAAGAATATGCGTAGACCTCTATGATGAAATAGTAAATCTAAGACCAGATTGGCATAGTGACGACTTAGATAAAGGTAAAATCAAAGTCGTAATGACTGGCTCGGCAGCAGATAATGAAAGACTACAAAAACATGTAGGCGGCAAGCAAAGAAGAGAAACATTAGCCAAGAGAATGAAGGACAATAATGACGAGCTGAAAATAGTAATAGTTCGCGACATGTGGCTAACAGGCTTTGATGTACCTTCCATGCATACCATGTATATAGACAAGCCAATGAAAGGTCATAATCTAATGCAAGCAATAGCAAGAGTAAATAGAGTATTTAGAGACAAATCAGGTGGAGTAATAGTAGATTATATAGGTATTTTTGAAAGCCTAAAAAGAGCCTTAAAACAATATACAGATTCAGATAAGAAAAATACAGGAATAGACACATCAGTAGCTGTATCTATAATGCTAGAAAAGCTAGAGATACTTCAAGATATGATGCATGGCTATGATTATTCAAAATACATGGGAGACTCACAAGTTGAAAGAATAAGAGCCATTACAGGTGGAATGGATTTTATCCTTGGTAAACCAGAAAAAGAACAGAAAGAATTTAAAAATATAGCCATAGAACTGGCAAAAGCTCATTCCTTATGTGCAGCCACAGAAGTAGGAAAAGAAAAAGCATTAGAAGTAAGCTATTTTAAAGCAGTAAAGGCAAGCTTATCAAAGCTTCAGGAAAAAGGATTGCCCAAAAAATCAAAAAGAGAAATTGAAGCAAGGATTAATCAAATGTTAGAACGCTCCATTATATCAGAAGAGGTAATAGATGTATTCGATGCCATGGGACTAAAAAGACCAGATGTATCTATATTATCAGAGGAGTTCTTAGAAGAAGTCAGAGGAATGAAGCATAAAAACCTAGCAGTAGAAATGCTTAAAAAACTCTTAGAAGGTAATATAAAATCAATGGAAAAGAGAAACTTAGTAAAATCTGAAAAGTTTTCAGAAAAACTAAAAAAAGCTCTAAATAAATACCGTAACCAAGCAATAACCAATGCAGAAGTAATAGAAGAACTAATCAGAATGGCTCATGAAATAACAAAATCAAACGAAGAAGAAAAGGAATTAGGACTTAATGAAGATGAAATAGCATTTTACTATGCACTAACAGCAGACGAAGTAGTTAAAAAAATCATGGATGACGAAACCTTAAAGAAAATAGCCCAAGAACTAACTGTAGCCATTAGAAACAACATTACCATAGACTGGAGCATAAGAAGAAGTGCCCAAGCAGGTATGAGAAGGATCATAAAAAGACTTCTAGCCAAATACGACTATCCACCAGAAGAAGCAAAAAACGCCCTAAAAGTCGTAATGAGACAAGCAGAAAAAATGTGCGGAAATATATATATGGAAGAAAGTCAGTATGATAAAGTGGCAGAGGAGAATCAGGATTATTTGATGAGGTAGACTTGGACAATTTTATAAACTATGAAACAAATTATTGTTATATTAAATATTCATAAACAAGCATTATTCCTTATAGGTAATCTAATTTTTTAGTAAATAAATAAAAATAAATTTCAAATCCTTATAGATATCATAGGTATCACGTATTTATCATAATTGAAAAAATAAAAAAAATCAAGAAAAGCGTATTGACAACATTTTACAATAATAGTATATTATACATAAAGACTTATTTATTAAATAAATAATAATAATAAACTTTTAATAAAATCTAATTGTATTTAAATGCAATAATTTTGTTGATTTAAATTTATAGAGATGAGCATAATTAATAAAATTTGACTAGAGAAACTTTAAAATTAAATATCAAATATATACTCATCTAGAACAGACATAAAATAATAGGTTTTGTCTTGAAAATGGAAATTTTAAAAGAAAATAAAACAAAAAGTGCATAGCAAAGCTAAGGTTGGTATTTCTGAATTCTAAAAACCAAAAGAGTAGGCTCTGAAATTACTATGAAGCTTTTTTAAACTTAGTTAAGGACCTAATTTTATCCTTTTGATTATCAGCAATAGCCGCAAGAGCCAAGGATAAAAGTGTAATATGACCTAAAGTATTTAAATTAGTAATAGAATTGATATTGCGTACTATAGGATTCTCAAGATTC